>NZ_CFAHBC010000049.1:0-11452 GCF_983179755.1 Brotaphodocola sp.
ATAAACATTTGATTAATCAGATTAAAAAGAGCATATAAGAAATAAAAATAGATTGTTATAAAGGTTGTCTTAACATCACTTTTCTTGATATGTTTACTATACCTTCTTCTTTCAAAAAATGCAAGAAAAAAGTAGCGATCCGGTAAGAAAAAAGAAATACTCTCAAATCGATTCTTTGTTATAATAAATTTAGGAAAATTATTGTATATTATCCAATAATAGTTTTTATTGAATGTTTTATTCGCGCATCTTAACGAATTTTATATTTCAGGGAGGGATTTTATGAAACATTATCTCATCGCCGTAGCAACGGCATCCACACTCATTCTCAGTGGTTGTAGCTCCACTGTACAACTTCCAGACACAGTAAAAGTAGAAAATATCGCCAGTGAACGCAACAGTATTTCTGTCTCCGGTCAGGAGGAAGTAAAAGTCACTCCGGATATCGCTGAGATTCGTTATTCTGTATATACAAGAGCTGAGACTCCGTCTGAATGTCAGCAAAAGAATACCACGGATGTTAACTCCACCCTTGAGGTGTTAAAAGGACTTGGCATCAATGAGAATTCCATCCAAACTTCTGCCTATGGTTTGAATCCTATCCGTGACTGGGAGTCTTCCAACGGAGATGTCGTTGGGTACGAGATGACAACCACATTAACTGTCTCAGATATTCCAATCGACCAGGCTGGTACAATCATTTCTCAGTCTGTCTCTGCTGGAATTAATGATATTGATTCCGTCAGCTATTCTGCAAGCAATTACGATGCCAGCTATCAGGAAGCTCTGAAAGGTGCAATGGCAAATGCAAGAGCTAAAGCTGACGCGATCGCTGAAGCTGATGACAAATCGGTTGTCGGTATCATTCATGCAGAAGAAAATGGTTATAATCCGTCAACTCGTTATTCGGTTTATGAGTCCGCAGCTGCCGGTTCTTCCATGAAATCTTCCGCTTCTGTAGAAGATCTGAGTGTAATGCCTGGTCAAGTAAGCATTACTGCCTATGTTCAGGTCGAATATGAAGTAGAATGACAAAATGAGAAAAAATATCGCACCTGAATATACCAATCCAGATGCGATACGAATAGGTTATATTAATTTCAGTAGACACGTATTAATTTCCTGCAAGCATTGACTTAAATACCTGTTAGCCTAAAGCGACGGAGTGCGAGAAAGTGCAGGCAAACCCGTGTGAGACGTCGGTGCTCTGCATGTCGAGGAAGTGCCAGTGACGCTTCCTCTGACCGAACCCGGAGTGAGAACGAGTTTGCCTGACTTTACTCGCCGGAGGAGCAATGAATACGGAAGAATCACGAATAATAAATATAATTGCAAAACTCTGCTCCAAATCTCCCATTTTTTAATTTTTAAGTGAGCTAATGACTAACACACTTCTAATTGTTTCTATTTATCATTTTTCAAATTGAAAAGGGCATTTCACCCCTCATCCCAGCCACTTTCCAAACAGCACACTTCCAATAATCAACACAATCGCGCCTCCAAACCTCGATGAGAACTGTGCATATGCCATCAATCCCATTCTCTTCGATGCACCAAGAACTGCCAAATCACCGGCTCCACCACGGTTTGCCATGCAAAGTCCTGCCGTGATCGCCGCATCGATTGGGAAGAATCCGACAATCTGCCCTACAATCGCCGATCCGATTGTCGCTCCGAGCACAATTGCAATCGCAATCACTACATTCCTCACCGTCAAAAACTCCAGCATCTCCAGAAAATTCGTATCACTTCCGATTCCAACCATAATCACAAGAACCAGATTTCCTCCGAAGAATGCCTGGAGACGTTTCACTGCAACACAAATATTCTCCGGCACAATGCCGAGTGCTGCCGCAAGCACGACAAACACCACCATATAAGCGAGCGGATGGATCGCCACTCCAAAAATCTTCGGCACAATGACATTTGCAAAAAGTCTTCCAAGCGCACAAAATCCCAGTGTCAAAAAGAATGCTCCACCGAGATCTCGCGCTGACACACCAGACTTCTTTTCCTCCTTTACATATCCATTTCCACTTCGCAAAAGCGTCTTTCCATCCCCCGTCCACTCCGGAAGACGTTTTCCAAGATGATTCAGGAGTGCTCCCATAAAGATTGCAAAAACATTTGCGATTGTCAGGATCGTGAGCGCAAACGAATAATATCCGGATGCAGACTGTCCGGTTGCACTCTTATAAATTTGGCTCAGCGGCACAGCTCCCGCTCCATTTCCGCCTCCCATAATCGGAAGCACATAGCGCACCATCACATCCATCGGTGTCACCCCGTAGAGCATTCCCGCGAAAATTCCAAACAGAGATGCCCCGACAATTCCCCCAAAAATCGTCGGCAGATACCGTGCAAACGAGCGCAAAAGTAATCTCCGATCAAGCGACAAAATCGAGCCCGTCACCAGAAAAATAATGAAAAATGACAGAAAATTCACATCGAGCACAAGAAACTGCATGCTCTCTGCATACTCCTGCGGAATAATCTTGTACGTAAATAAAATTGCAGATACAAGAAATGCGAGTACCAGACCACCACCCACATAGCTGTTCCAGATCGGAATCCTCTCCCCGACCTCATTACAAAGAAATCCTATCGCAAGCATCAGCGCCAGACACCCCGTCATATCCGTCGTCAATGCTCCCGTCCAAGCTGACACAATCACCACGAGCGCCAGCCCGGCAGCCAGCCACCACGGCATTCCAAATGTCACGAGTCGCGGTCTCTTCTTTTCCCCCATGCGAATCACTCTCCTCCTTTTTGTCATCTCATATATTTTATAATGGATGCAATTACGTTTTTTCTACTGACTATTATAAAAAAAAATCCGGAGACCGTAAAGTCTCCGGATTTCCAAATTGTCTATGTTCGTAATTTTGAACATAAATATCTGGCATTTATTTATCAGTCTTTGAACTCATACTGCTTGATCTCATGTACAACGTCCATGATCGTACCATCACGACCCTCAATGATACCGACTACACGATCGCCAAACTGTACCGGGTCCGGCTCTCCTACGATTGCATATGCCTTATCACGCAGTTCCTCAATGGTGCAGAACGGAAGGTTTACACCCTTCATGCACTCGATCAGATCCTGACGTCTCGGGTTGATTGCAATACCGTAATCGGTGATAACAACGTCAACGGTCTCACCCGGGGTGGTTACAGTTGTAACGTTGGTACAGATTGCCGGGATTCTACCCTGAAGAAGCGGTGCGATTACGATGGTGCACTTTGCGCCGGCAGCCGTATCCGGATGTCCGCCCTGTGCTCCGGTGATCATACCGTCAGAACCAACAACTACGTTACAGTTGAAGTTTACATCGACCTCAAGGGAAGCCAGGATAACGAAATCCAGCTTGTTTACATATGCGCCCTTGTTGAACGGATCAGCGTACTCAGAAGCAGAGATCTCGATATGGTTCGGGTTGCTCTTGATGGACTCGATTGCGCCCATATCAAAATCCTGAGTATCCACGATCTTGTCGATCAGGCCCTTTGCAAGCAGGTCACACATCGGGGTGGTGATACCGCCAAGACCAAGTCCCATCTTGATTCCGCGCTCTTCCATGATCTTTCCAAGAGAGATCGTGGATGCGATGGATGCTCCCCCGACACCAGTCTGATAGGAGAATCCGTTCTTGAAGTACGGAGTGTTGATTACGAACTGGGTGCAGTAATCAGCCATCATGATCTTACGAACATCGGTGGTTGGCTTCGCAGCGCCGGTTGCGATCTTTGCCGGGTTACCGATCTCATCTACTACACATACATAGTCGACGTTGATCATGGAGATGCTTGCCGGGATGTTCGGGAACGGAACGAGGCAGTCGGTAATTGCGACAACCTTGTCTGCATACTGTGCGTCTACCATTGCGTAGGACAGAACGCCACAGTCGCTCTTTCCGCCGTTTGCACGCATGTTACCGTACTCATCACAGGTCGGAGCACCGATAAAAGCGATGTCGATGCGAACCTCACCGGATTCGATCGCACGAACACGACCACCGTGAGAACGCATGATTGCTAAATCCTGTAACTTACCAGTGGAAATTGCCTCACCGATCTTACCACGAACACCGGAAGACTGGATGCCAACGATGGTGCCATCCTCGATGTACGGAACGATCGGATCGTTTGCCTTACCAAGAGAGCTTGCGCAGATGGTGATGCCCTTGATTCCCATGTTGTGAATCTCTTCCATTACCATATTTACAACATAATCTCCCTCACGGAAGTGATGGTGGAAGGAAATAGTCATGCCATCCTTGATTCCGCACTTTACAAGAACGTCATGGATGTTCTCAACCAGCTTGCTTCTCTTCGGGTCCATCATCGTTCTTGCCTTCGGAGCTGCCTTGGTGTACTCATAGTTATCATATACATAAGCGCCCTTGAACGGCTCTTTGCCTGTTTTCTTCAGAATCTCTTCCGGGATTTCTCTACCTACTGCATTAATCATCTTACAGATCCCCCTCATATACGCCTGATGCTTTCGCTAATGCGATTGTTCTCTTTGCTCCATCGTAGAAGGCGATATCGATCATCTTGCCGTCTACGGTAAATACGCCGATACCCTTTGCTTTCTTGTCATCAATCTCCTTGACAACCTTCTCTGCAAAGATGATCTCTTTCTGAGTCGGGGTAAATACCTTATGTACTACTGCGATCTGACGCGGGTTGACAAGAGACTTTCCGTCAAAGCCCATCATCTTGATCATCTCACACTCTTTCTCAAATACATCCATCGCATCCAGGTTTGTGAATACGGTATCCCAGCACTGTACACCAGCTGCACGCGCTGCGATGATCATCTGCTGTCTTGCACCCTGAAGCTCTACACCGGTTCCGGTGATTACAGTCTGAAGATCCTTGGTGTAATCTCCGCCGGACAGTGCGATACCGATCAGACGCTCGGAAGACTTACATACCTCAAGGGCATTTAACACGCCCTTACAGGACTCAAGTGCTGCCATCAGCAGAGTGGAACCCTCCGGACGACCAAACTCACGCTCTGCTGCAAGTACATGCTCCTCAACGGTATGTACATCCTGAGCAGTCTCAGTCTTTGCGATACGGATCGTATCAGCTCCGCCTGCTACGCAGACACGGATATCTTCTTTCCAGTGCGGGGTGTCCAGTCCATTGATACGAACAACACGCTCTACTCCGCGATAATCAATCTCCTGAAGTGCATGATACAGGGAGTATCTTGCAGCATCTTTCTGGTTCTCTGCAACAGCATCCTCCAGATCCAGCATGATGGAATCCGGCTTATAGATGTAAGGATCTTTGATCAGACCCGGCTTCTGGCAGTTTAAGAACATCATGGAACGTCTCAGTCTTTTTTTATTCGGATGAATCATTTGATTACACCTCCCCACGGAAGATTCTCGGTAATATCATTGGAACGATACACAGCGCACTCCACGCGTGCCTTTAAGGTGCAGTCCAAAGCTCCCTTATCGACTACGTTTACCTTTGCATCCTTAACATCCAAACGATCTAAGGTCTCTAAAACGGTCTTGCGGATCTGCTTGCCAAACTGGTGAATTACACTGCTCTCAATGGAAAGTTCAATGCTTCCATTGCCCGGCTCTACGGTTACCTGGGCATCGCTGGACTCAAGAGTACCAGCTACTGCTGCTTTCTTAACTTCCATGTTTTCCTCCTTCATACTGCTGTGTTGGTGTATTGCTTACGAAATGACGTGAGTTTCGTTTTTCGGTTCTTATCGCCAAATTCTCATTTTCGATCGCTCCGTCAAATTCACTAAAATCAGTGTATCACTTTCCATACATTTGTTCAAATACATATATTCTTATAATAATTATAAGATGTTTCCTATATTTCCCTCTAAAGTATATAGGTAGTCAGCTATTGCTTTTGATTGAAATTTTTTTGACAATGTGGTATCTTAGGGGAGGGAGATTTTTGTTTTTGCAATCTCAAAGCATAAAAGAAAAATAAAAACAAAACAGAGAGTGAAATTGGAAATCAGACTGCATATCGCACAGAAACAGACAGGAGGCTTTTATGAATATTAAACATGCACATTATATGCTGACCGTTCTGCAAGAGGGAAGCATCACTGCAGCGGCCAAGAAGCTTTATATTTCTCAGCCGTCTCTGAGCCAGATGATCAAACTCGTGGAGACGAATCTCGGAACTCCGATTTTCAACCGGAGCACCGACCCCATCACCCTGACTTACGCCGGACAGAAGTACATCGAAGCGGCAAAACAGATTCTCACAATCAACAACAATCTCCAGAAAGAGATCGATGAGATTAACCACGAGGATCACGGCACAATCCGCCTCGGCATCCCTGTTCAGCGCGCCATGCAGGTACTCCCGCTGATTGTTCCGCCATTCAATCAGAAATATCCATTTGTCGACCTTGACATTCAGGAACACGGCTCGGCAACCACAGAGTCTCTCGTCCTTGAGGGAAGCATTGACCTTGCCTGTCTGAATACCTATCCGAAACACGAGGAACTGGAATATATATTTGTAGAGCCCGAGGAACTGGTACTTCTTACCAGCAAGAATTCCTCGATTGCAAAGAGAATTCCTGCCGGGACTCCGATTGACATCTCAGAAGCAAAGAATGAGACTTTTATCAATATCAAAACCGGACACAGTGTCCGCAACACCCAGGATCGCCTCTTTGTCCAGAAGGACATCCAGCCAAAGATCCTGTTTGAGACGATCAGCATCGAAGTCGCCAAGCGCACTGCGATTGCCTGTGACGCCGTGATGATCTGCCCGGAGAACTACATCGACATGTCTCCGGAACTTCTGCCACACTGCGTCACCTATCCGATCAAGGGAATTGAAAACAACCGCAACTTCTACATCTGCCACCGGAAAGACCGCTACCTCACAAAATACATGCGCGATTTTATCACGATGCTGACAGAGATCGAACAGTCTTTTACCCGATCACAGGAAAAATTGCTGAAAAACTGAAAAATTGATTCTAATATAAAAAACGGAGTCTTCCCTAACGGAGACTCCGTTTTTATCTGGTAACCTGTTGAACACTCAAACAGTCAATTTGTAAATCTGTCACTTCAGTTAATCTTCCTGACCATAACCTACCGCAACCAACACGAAACTCTTTTTACGGAAGGACACGGCGGATTGTCTTCGGTGTCCGGTAATTCCATGTTGAAATCTTGATTCCGCTTCTGCGGCTTGCAGCGTGAACAATCTGACCATTTCCGATGTACATGGCGACATGGTTCACCGTTCCGTTCTTATTGGCATAAAAGATCAGATCTCCCGGTCTCATCTCACTCGAATTGATCGCTGTACCTGTCTTTGCCTGCTCTCTTGAGGTACGAGGGAGACTGACTCCTGCGACATTTCTCATCACATACTGCACAAATCCGGAGCAGTCCGCTCCCGTGTTCGGGTTCGTTCCTCCCCACACATATCTTCCACCTACAAACTTCAGCGCATAGTTGACCGTCTGAGTCCGCAGAGACGCCTGCTCATTCGACTTTTCCTCAAGCGGAGAGAATTTGATTGCCTCTGAGAGCGCATAGCGCACATCGACGTTATTGTCACGCGTCGAGATATAGGCGCGGTCATCCGATCCGCCCTCCTCGCTGTCTCCGCCGTCAAGTTCAATCTGCACCCAACCATCAAGCTGGGAGACAACGTTGTATCGCTCCTCCTTTGAGATCTGGGTCCAGATCTTGGAATCGGTCGACGGCTCTGAACGGACATTGAGCTTATCGGTGTTGACGATTGCCATCAGCGATGCCGACTCAAGCGCAAGGTCTTTTGCCTCCTGACCGACTGCGACATACTGCGGATCAGCTGAGATATATCCGGTGATCTGACCAGACTTGATCTTGTACCAACCGTCAAGTGTCTCAAGAATCTCTCCCGCTGCCCGGCTTGTCATCTTTCCAATCACATTTCCATTTCCCGGGTCCGTCGTCGGCTCAGAACGGATATTTAAGTAGTTATCTACCTTCGAGATCACGATGTTGTCGTACTGGTTGAGCACCATCTCCCTCATATCCATCTTTCGCGCTTCATTGAGTGCATACTTCACAACCACATAGTCGGCGGAGACATATCCCTCCTTGATCTGCACCCAGCCGTCCGTCTCACCGATCACCGGATAACGCTCATCCTTGAGTGCCTGCCCGACCACATTCTCATAGCTTGAGGAATCCGGAGTCGAGCGAATATTCAGGCTGTCCTCCTCCGTGTTGATGATCGCCATCTTTGTTACATACTCGACCGCCTTCTGCTTTGCCTCCTCGCCGGTCAGAATATACTGGCTGTGCACATATCCCTCAACCTCACCGGATGTGATGTGATACCACTCACCCTCTGTTCCGATGATCTCACATGCACTGTTCTCCTGAAGTTTTCCGATAATATCCGCATCCTGCCCCGGATTTCTTCGCACATTCAAGTAGCCGGAAACCTGCACAAGACCGAGATTGGTGTAGGAGTCCACAACCTCCTGCTTTGCCTTCTGCTCCTCCTCTCTCGCCTTTGCCTCTTCCTCTGCCTTACGGGATTCCTCCTCAGCACGCGCCTTCTCATCTGCCTGCGCCATTCTTCCCGTCTGAGCAGTCTGCTCGGTCTTATCTGCGGACAGATACGAAGCCGTTGCCACGCCTCCGACAAGAAGAATCACTGCGCCTGCGGTCACAGCAAGTTTTCTCCATTTCTGCCGTTCCTGTCTTCTGCGCTTTTCCTCGCGCACCCGCTCTAAGATCCGGGTGTGTCTGCCACGATCCGCCTGATCTGCGCCCTCCACGCTTTCCACGTTCTGATTCTCACCACGATGTTGATCCAGATCATCCAGTTCCACGATGTCAAACTCTTGTTCTCGCTCGTTTCCATTGTCACTGTCATGATGGCTATCGCCTTCCATCTGATCCTCGCGATCGCCACTTGTCTCATTCTTGTCTCTGAAACTGTCCTGATCTCTATCATCGACACTCATTTTCTCCTGAGCGCCAAGCTCCTGTTTCTCATCACGGATCTCTGTATCTTCATAATTCCTGTTATTTTCTTCTGACATTCCTCTTCTCCTCAAATGGATTTCGTTTTTTAGTATACCATAATCCTGCTCTCTTTACGAGTTGAAGATTTTAAAAAGATGTGAATTTTTTGTTACGGAATATTACAGTGTTACAGTCATTGTATCCAGTTTTCCGGCAGCTGTTGGCAAGTATTTACCCAATCAAAAGTCCGAGAATCGCTGAGAGCAGAATCGTTTTCGGGATCGACCACTTTCGTTTCATTAAAAAATATCCCGCGATCACGGCAATCAACACGAGGTTCCAGGAGATCGAAAAGTTTCCCGTAAGTCCCGTCTCCGGCAAAAACGTCGAGATCGCAAGCGTCACTCCCGCTGCCACCAGCATCCCAAGACTCGCCGGACGAACGCCCCGCATTGCACTCTCCAGCCACGGGTTTCCCTTTAATCGGAAAATAAACTGCGCCGCGAGCAAAGAAAGCGTCAGCGACGGCATCATCACACCAAGACTTGCCACCATCGAGCCGAGAAGCCCTGCGGTTCGCAGTCCGACAAAGGTCGCACAGTTGATTCCGAGCGATCCCGGCGTCATCTCTGCGACTGCGACAATATCCATGACCTCTGACGGCGTCATCCAGCCATGGCGCAAAACCTCATCATTGATGACCGGAATCATCGTCATTCCGCCAAAACTGCAAAATCCAATCTTCATAAAAGAGAGAAACAATCTAAGATAAATCATCATCCACCTCTCCTCTCCAAATAAAAAGTCCAACTGCCAGAGCAGCTGCGACGATCAGCACCTTGTTGAAATCCGTGAACACACAGATCAAAAAAGAGAGCAGCAGAATCACAAGCGCCGATTTTCCCTTCATCGCCGTATCTTTTAAGCGCAGGGAGGCACTGATGATGATCGGTACTACCACACTGCGAACTCCATTTAAAATCTTTGCTACATAATAATTGTCCCTCAAAGACGCATAAAAATACGTCACGACGGCAATCGCAATCAGTGCCGGAGCCGAGAGTGCAGCTGCCGCCGAAATTGCGCCCAGTGTCCCCGCCATCGCATATCCACAGAACACGGACATATTGATGATCATGATTCCCGGAAAAGATTTTGCAAGTGACATGTAATCGACGATCTGCTCCTCACTCATCCAACCCCTCCGGTCCACGAACTCATTCTGCATCTGCGCAATGATGCTCCATCCACCTCCAAATGTGAAGGCACCGATCTTGAACATCGTGATCATAATAATCCCTATCTTCTTTAATTTGTCCATTCAGCCCATATCTCCTGTCCCAAAATTCTTTCACTTTCTGTTATCTTTTATCCATTCTTGCAGATCTTGCAGATAATTAGTTCAGAAAAACGCACCAGATCGGAACCGTAATTATCGAGAGAATCGTTGAGAGCACAACACATTTTGTCGCAAAGATCTCATCTTTTCCGTATTTCGATGCCATAACCGCGGTTACGCTTGCAGCGGGCATTCCGGACAAAGTCACCGAAACTCCGGTCACGAGGGCATCGACACCTCCCAGTCTGCATCCCGCAAAGACGAGAAACGGAATAAAGATCAGGCGCACAAAACAGTAATACAAAGTAGCCTTCTCCGGAAGAGTTTTGAGCGGGACATCAGCAAGAATCGTTCCGACAAGCATCATTGCAAGAAACGTGTTCGCACCTGCGACACTCTTGATCGTCTGTGTCAGAAACAGCGGAAGCTGGATCTGTGTAACCATTATAATAAAGCCGATCACAACCGTAACGATACACGGGTGTGTCGCCACTTTCTTCACGAGAGTCTTCTTGTCCGGTGCCTCCGTAAAGTAAGTCAGTCCGACTGACCACATGAAAACTCGTTGCGGGATCACATAGATCGAAGCATACAGGAGTCCAAGTCCCCCAAAGATTCCCTCTGCAATCGGATTGCCGAGAATTCCCGCATTTGAACAGATTGTCGCATACTGGAGAACCTTCCTGCGGTCATCCGAAAATCCCGGATACAGCACCATTCCAAGGAAATAGCTTCCCACCTGAATCAAAACCGCCACGATCGCAATCACCATACAGCTGATCAGAATCTGGTGGTTAAACTCCATCTGAAACGACTTGAGAATCGATGCCGGAAGCGTCACGTTGATGACTAAATCTGTCAGAAGTTCCTTGCCCCCTTTCTTAATCATCCCTCTCTTCTTTAAGACCAGACCGAGAACCATAATCAGGAATAACATTCCCTGCATCGCAAACAGTCCCGAAAAATCAAGATCCATGTTTCCCTTTCCTCCTCTTTCACGCTCTTTTTCCGCGATCTCCCATCTTTCTCTTTTTCGCAGTTTCCGCCAATCCTCCCTGCTCCGGCGGTTCAGTCCTTTGTCACAATCTTTTCTCTCATAGTACATAGATACATAGACA
>NZ_CFAHBC010000050.1:0-11334 GCF_983179755.1 Brotaphodocola sp.
AATTTTCAGGGTTTTAAACACTGTTCAATCTTTCATTTTCAAGGTTCAGTTTGTTACTCATTTGCTTTTCTTTTGAAACAGCTTGTTTATTTTATCAAGTCATTCCGTTTTTGTCAAGCACTTTTTTCACTTTTTGATTTCTTTTTTTAATCAACGCCCTTGTTTTTCAAGGACGCTGATTATAGTATCAAATCTTTTTCTATCTGTCAACCACTTTTTTCATCTTTTTCTATTTTTTTCCAAATTTCTTTCATTTTCTCTATAACTTCCCTACCATCTCCCAATCAGCGCTTAATCCCTTCTCATTTATTCCCTAATTTTTCTTTTTTAATCTCTCTTAATCGCCTATCTTCTTCCCTTTTTCTTTTCCGATCACCTTCATGCCAGCTAATCCTGTCAAATCTGCCAGAATCCAACCAATCGGGATCGCCATCCAGATTCCGATCTCACCAATCCGAGCAGACAGCACATATGCCAGAACCACTCTCATACCGAGAGAGATCACGGTAAGGACAACCGACATCTCCGCCCGCTTGATTGCGCGATAATAACCATAGAACAGGAAGAGACAGCCGATTCCACAGTAGCAGGCTCCCTCAATCCTCAGATAACGGATTCCCGCTGTGATGACCTCCGTCTCACTTCGACTCACAAAAATCCGCATCAGAGGTTCTGCAAACACAAATACAACCGCCGAGATCACAAGACAAAACAGAATGCTCAACAGAAATGCCTGTCTTGTTCCTTTTCGAATCCGCTCCTTCTCTCCCGCTCCATAGTTCTGTGCGACAAACGTTGAGTAGGCATTTCCAAAATCCTGAACAGGAAGATATGCAAACGTATCGATCTTGACTGCCGCTGCAAAAGCCGCCATGACTACAGCGCCAAAGCTGTTTACCAGTCCCTGCACCATCAGAATACCAAAATTCATCACCGACTGCTGAACACAGGTCATCGAAGACAGATTCAAGATTTCATTAAAGATATGTCCGTTAAAATGCTGTCCCTTCCAGGACGGAGACAGATCCGGGCATTTCACTGCCGTGTAGATCCAGATTCCAATTCCAGAAACATACTGGGCAAACACTGTCGCGATTCCTGCTCCTGCAATCCCCCACCGAAAGCCTGCGACAAACAGCAAATCAAGTCCAATATTGAGCAGAGCTGAAATCGCAAGAAAAACAAGCGGAGTCAACGAATTTCCGACTGCGCGCAACAGACAGGCAAAAAAATTATAGAGTGAGACCCCTGCAATTCCAGCAAAAACGATCAACAGATACTGGCGAATTCCCGCCCACACTTCATCCGGAATCCTAAGAAAAATCAGAATCGGATCAATCGCGACATAGACAAGCACACTAAAGATCAGCGTGACCGCCAAAATCAGCGTACACGCATGCGTGATCGAGGTTTTTAAGGCTTTCTGGTCTTTCCTTCCCTGATAGATCGAAAACAGGGTTCCCGCTCCCATGCTGAGTCCCAGAAAAATCGATGTCAGAAATGTCATCAGCGTGTACGCCGAACCAACCGCTGCAAGCGCATCTCGTCCAAGCACTCGCCCCACAATCAGCGTATCCGCAATGTTGTAAAACTGTTGCATCAGGTTTCCCGCCATCATCGGCAGGGCAAACAAAATCAGGGAAGAGGAAATTCTTCCCTTCGTCAAATCGCGATTCATCTGTATTTCTCCAAAAAACATTCTTTTTCTTTTATTTCTTTGTATTCTTTTCTCTATCGCATCCTTTTCCTGCATCCACTTCATCGTACTCTCTTCTTCAGGCAGAGTCAAGCAATCATTTTTTCTAATTTTCGCTAAAACAATATTTCGATATTCCGTCGGGCTCTGTCCCGCAATTCTCTTAAACACTTTTATGAAATAGTTGGCAGGCAAATTCTTCGTGCAATATTGTGAAGTCCCAGATTATCTGCAGTGTGTGTCATATCCTGCAACGATGCCAAGAGCTGATCGAGTTTTTCCTGATCCATCCCAGATCCATCCTCCTCCGCACGGATCGTCAAAATATTGTGTTAAAACAGTTGAACAGATACTCAAAGTCTGTCGACTCCGGATCTTTCCACCTATCCAAATAAGCCTGCAAAAGTATGATAGGGCGCAATTTCCTATCATAAAAAGTGCGCGAGGTCAATGTCTGACATTCACCTCGCGCACTCGTTACTATTTATGTTACTGTTCATGCTCACATGTCCAGTAACGGAATTTTTATTTCCTACATTTTTTACTTACAAGCTATATGTAAGCTAATTAAATTTCATTTTAGCAAGCTCTTACTTGATACTTGACCTTATTTGAACGCAGATACAAGCTCTTCTGCGTCGTCGTAACCCTGCTTTTTAAGCTCGTTAATATACCACTCCTCCACCGGCTCAGTTGCCTTCTTGAAGGACTCGATGTCAAGCTCCTCAAACGGGATAACTTCCACACCGTTCTTATTCTGCCAACGGCTCAGAATCTCGTCGTCTCCGGCACGGTTGATCTCTCGCTCATAGCGAACGGCGAGCTGACCGCACTCATCGACAACTGCCTGCTGTTCCGGTGTCAGGGAATCATAGAGATCCTGATTGATGCAGAAGAACAGACAGTCATAGTTTGCATTCCACATGGATACATATTTCTGTACTTCCTGTACACTTGCCGCATCGATTGCCGGAAGCGGGTTTTCCTGTCCGTCAACGGTCTTCTGCTGAAGGGCAGTGTAGGTCTCGGACCAGTTCATATTCGTCGCATCTGCACCCCAGAGCTCATAGCACTTCATCAACAGGTTCGAACCTGCAACTCTGAGTTTCAGGTTCTTCATATCGTCCACGCTCTTGACCGGGCGCACACTGTTTGTCAACTCACGGAAACCATTCTCCGCAAGACCCATACAGTGCAGACCATAGGAAGAGAGAATCTCTTTCATCTTCTCTCCGCCCTCGCCGTCGAGGATACGGTCAGCATCCTCCGTTGAATCAAACAGATACGGCAGGGAAACCACATTAAATCTCGGGTCAAATGCCGAGTAGATCAGGTTGCTGTGCATCGAGATCTGCACCGGGTCACCGTTCATCAGCGCCTGAATACCCTCGGACTGGTTTCCGTTTGTCAGCTGATCCGCTGCATAGACATCAACCTTGATCTTTCCACCGGTTGCCTGCTCCATCAGCTTTCCAAACATTCTACCGCCCTCAGCCCAGGTACTTGTCTCTGTCGTCGAGCAGGTAAAGTTCCATATCATCTCCGGCCAGTCAAGATCGCTGTGATCCTCAACAGTGTAAGCACTTGTGGAGACACCGCCGTTTGCACCGGAATCTGCACCTTCTGCATTCGTAAATGCATGAACAAGTGTCTCTGCGTCCTCATAGCCCTGAGACTGGAGTTCCTTGATGTACCAGTCAGTTACCGGTTCTACGGCCTTCTTGAAGGACTCGATGTCGAGCTCCTCAGTCGGAACGACCTCAACGCCGTTCTCGCTCTGCCAACGACTCAGAATCTCCTCATCGCCGGCACGGTTGATATGACGCTCGTAGGCAACTGCCTTGCGACCCGCCTCATCGACAACCGCCTGCTGTTCCGGTGTCAAAGAATCATAGAGATCCTGGTTGATACAGAAGAACAAGCAGTCATAGTTTGCATTCCAGAGAGAAACGTACTTCTGTACTTCCTGTACGCTTGCTGCGTCGATTGCCGGAAGCGGGTTCTCCTGTCCGTCAACCGTCTTCTGCTGAAGGGCGGTGTAAGTCTCCGACCAGTTCATGTTCGTCGCATCTGCGCCCCAAAGCTCATAGCACTTCATTAACAGGTTCGATCCTGCAACTCTGAGCTTGAGGTTCTTGATGTCGTCTACGCTCTTAACCGGACGCACACTGTTTGTCAGCTGGCGGAATCCATTCTCTGCCATACCCATGCAGTGCAGACCGTAAGACTCAAGAATCTCCACAAGTTTCTCACCTGCCGGTCCATCCAGAACAGCATCGGCATCCTCAACCGAATCAAACAGATACGGCAGGGAAACCACGTTAAATCTCGGGTCAAATGCCGAGTAGATCAGGTTGCTGTGCATCGAGATCTGTACCGGATCACCGTTCATCAGTGCCTGAATACCCTCAGACTGGTTTCCGTTTGTCAGCTGGTCCGCTGCGTAGACGTCAACCTTGATCTTTCCACCAGTTGCCTTCTCCATCAGCTCGCCAAACTTTCTACCGCCCTCAGCCCAGGTACTTGTCTCTGTCGTCGAGCAGGTAAAGTTCCACGTCATCTCCGGCCAATCGAGATCGCTGTAATCCTCAATCGTGTTAAAGTCCTCACCGTCCACAGAATCGCTATTTCCAGCTACGCCAGAAGCACTTTCATTATCTGCACCGTTTGAGGAATCAGTTCCTGCTGTGCCACTGCTGCTCATTGCTGCCTGGCTTCCAAGCAGAGCCGGAAGACCAGTAGAAATCACCGGAACATAGGTAATCAGAAGCAGAACTGCAACTGAGGCTCCGACCATCGGCATAACCGCGCGGGAAATCTGCTGAAGGCTGACCTCCATACCTTTCTTGAGCTTGACACCGATTGCGACAAACAGGTTTACACCAACCGGAGGGGTTACCTGACCGATTGCAAGGTTTACGGTTGCCATTACACCGAATGCGATCACATTATATCCGAGTGCCTTGCAGACCGGAAGCATGATCGGGATGAAAATGTACATTGCAGAGTTTGCATCGATGAAGCAACCTGCAATCAGGAAGATCACGTTACAGATCAAAAGGAAGGTAAACTGATTCTTTGCAAGACCTCCTAACAGCTCCGATGCAGCGGTGGAAATTCCAAAACGCGTGCAGACAAAAGAGAACAGGGATGCACAGGATACAATCAGCATGATTCCGCCGGTTGTCTTTGCAGAGTCAATCAGAATATCCCAGAGATCTGTCCATTTTACCTCGCGGTAGATCACCATACCGACAAACAGACCATAGACAACGGAAACCGCTGCCGCCTCAGTCGGGGTGAAGAATCCACCGTAAATACCGCCAAGAATGATCAACGGCATCAAAAATCCCCAGAATGCATCCTTAAATGCATCCCAGCGCTCTTTTGCAGACGCCTTCTTGACATTTGCCGGAACAACACGGTTGTGACGAACCTCCCACATAACGACAAGCACAAGCGCAAGTCCCATGAGGATTCCCGGAACGATACCTGCCACAAACATATCTCCGATCGACGCACCCGTGATCGACGCGTAAACAACGAACGCGATACTCGGCGGAATGACGATTGCGATCGAGCTTGATGTTGCCATCAGAGCCGTTGCAAACGGTGCAGAGAAACCACCACGCTCCACCATTGCCGGAATCAGAACAGCGCCCAGTGCTGCCACGGTTGCCGGACCGGAACCGGAGATTGCTCCAAAGAAACATGCCACGATAACACATACATTTGCGATACCACCTTTGCGGTGACCCACACAGGTATCTACAAAGTGAATCAGTCTCGTGGAGATTCCGGCTTTTGCCATGATGTTTCCGGACAGAACAAAGAACGGAATTGCAAGAAGCAGGAATTTACTGATACCAGAATAAATATTTGTTGCCACAATCGTCAGCGAAGTTCCTGAATAGAGGATTGCACACGCTGAGGAGAGTCCCAAGCATACCGAAATCGGTACATTTAAAAGCAGAAGCAAGAAAAAGGAAACAAACAATACGGCACTGACCATTTAGCGCACCTCCTTTTTCTCGTCTGCATCATCTTTCTTCATGCAGGTATCGATACAGAACTCAATAAAATGAAGACTTAAGCATACCGCACCGATCGGGATGAAGGACCAGAAAATCCACTCCGGCCAGTTCAGCACGAAGGTTCTCTTCTGGTTCGCCAGCTGTGCGAACACCTTGTCCATTCCATAGTAAAACAAAATTGCCATAAACAGCACACTGAAAAAGGTGATCAGACAAACCACCGGTTTTTTTGTGCATTTCGGCAGACGCTCTGTCACAAGATTCAGTCCGACAAGACCGCCCTCTCTTGCAGACAGCGCTGCACCCAAAAGGGTAATCAATACAAACACCGCAACGACCAGTTCCTCCGTAAAGGACCAGGAGCGATGAATCACTTTCCGCGAAAATACATTACCCACGGTAAGCACAAGAATCAGGATCATGGTGATAACAAGAACTGCCTTTTCCACCACAGCTACTGCATTCATCAGCTTCTTATAGCCTTTCATAATTCTTCCTCCTAAAACATACCTGCCAGCCTTCTTCCGCCTCTCCTGCAACCTGTTTTCAAGTTTCCGTGTCACTGCACATCCAGCCTAAAAAACATTCCAGGGAAAATGCGCAAAAAAATCCCGCCCCGGCTCCTGCTCTCAGTCAGTTGAACCTGTGCGGATTCTATTGCATCATTGCGGATTCCTTTGTGTTACAAAGATACGATTTACTGGCATATCTTTATTTTACAAAATTTTAATAATTGCGTCAAGTATGATCGAAAAATATCAAAAAAAATATAAAACCATCGCAATTTCATCAGTCGTCCCGAATAGAAGTTCTCGCGGATTGCCGTCCGGTTCCGGATCAGATCATGCGCCGTATTTTTCGCAATCCACTCTGCATAATCGCGGTAGCTCTCCCCGTGTTTCTCAAACGAATGAACAAAAAGAGACTCAAAGCACAGCCTTTCACGCAAATGCTCCCTGAGTCTCTTTTTATTTCTTGCTTTTTATTTCTTTATTTTTTGATTTTTACTTTCTCATCGCATTAGAGATGGCTCATCCAGTTTCCCGCAAGCTCTATCCAGTTCTGGCACTGTGGCTCTACGCGATTTTCCTGTCCAACTGCTGTCTCCTCCGTCGCAAGCGAAAGTCCATGACAGCCGACCGGATAGAGATGCATTTCAAGATTTACCCCACTCTGTACAAGCGCATTCGCAAGCAGAAGAGAATTCTGTACAGGAACAGTCTGATCCGTCACTGTATGCCAGAGAAACGTCTTTGGCGTGTGCGCTCCCACCTGAAACTCTAAAGAAAACTGATCCTGAGCCTCCTTCTCGTCTGCGCGGTCTCCAAGCAGATTTTCCACGGAACCTCGATGGCAGTACTCGCCCGCCGTCACTACCGGATAGCACAGAATCATTCCATTCGGGCGAATCTCCTCATTTTCCGCACCAACTGCCTGTGCCAGCCATTCCTGATTCCAGAACGCTCCAAGGCTTCCCGCAAGATGACCACCTGCCGAAAATCCCGAGACCACAATTCCATCTTCCTGAATCTTCCACTCCTCGGCATGTCTGCGGATATGAACCGTCAACCACGCAAGTTCTTCAATTGCCTGTGGAAAACGACTCGGCGCTACACTATAAGACAGCACAAACGCATGGTATCCCATTGCGAGATACTCAAGCGCAATCGGCTCTGCCTCACGCGGGGAGACGAAACGATATCCGCCACCTGGACAGATGATGATCGCTTTTCGCTTTTTTTCCGCCTCCTCAGGATTGTTATCAATCAGATAGGCCGTGTACGATGCCTTTACAGTCTGTTCATTTTCCTCTCCATTTGCACCAATTCCCTCAATTCTTTCTGTCCACACCTTCATGCTTGTCTCTCTCCTTCTCTCCGTCTTGCTACTTTCTTTATTCGGGAACCACTCCCCGCCTAAGCTCGCAAGCAAGCTATGGACGAGGACTTTCCTGTTACGGATTGCACTGTTTGCACGGGGAATATCCCTGCTCAATCATGTGAGTCCGTGTGTCTTTCACCTGCTTTTTGTTCTCTTCCTTTGTTCTCTGTGCAGAAGAGCAATCTGGCTTGTGGAAAGTTCCCGTATTGACATTTAAAACATATGTCTGCTTTTTTTCATTCTTCGTGTTCGACTTTTCCGAAGTCTTTGTCTCTGCACCCGTATCTTTCTTGCTTCCGTTTGTCTTTGCCTCCGTCTTCGCAGTCGAATTCTTATCCGCTTTTGTCGTCACACCTGCAAGCGCCTGACCGGAAATGGCACTCTCACCCGTCGCATAATCAATCGTGATTCCCGGCTGAACATCATACGCATATACGCAGAACAAAACTCCCTCGCCCTGATCTTCGACGGACTCTGCCTCCATCAGAACTCCGGATGCCACAAGGTTATCGCCCTCAAAAACCGGTGTCACGCGATAGAGTACATGGTTTTTTGTTTCTTTTACATAGTCCGCAACCATGTTTTCAAACGGAAGCATGCCATCAACATTTAAGTATCTTGTACCTGTGATCAGATTCTGCTTGTTGGCGTTCTCCGCGGTCAGCTGATAACCGATCAGATGACAACGGTTATAGAGACTCTTTCCATCGACATTATCGTATTTCACAGAATGCCAGCCTGTCGGCTTCACACTGCTGATGTCACCTCGTTTCTCTGTCGGCATCGTTTCCGTGCTGACCGACGCACAGGCAACACCACAGCGCCCAATCTCATCAAGCTCACTGTAAAATTCAAAAGAATCCCTTGCCGCGTTCAACTCTTCCTCTGTAAAGTACGGAATATTGTCGTGAACTGCCACATATGGATCTCCAGAATACTCCGGCACTTCTGCAAGACTGAATGTCGCACTCGACGAATCCCCTGATTCCGAGGAAACATCCGCCCCTGCCTGTGCCTCCGTCGTTGTCTGGATACTTCCCGATATTTCCAGCTCCGGCATTTGCTCGCATGCAGAAAGAACCAGTGACGTTGCCATCACCAGACCCGCAATCCATATTTTCAGTTTTCTCATAATTCTAAACTCCCTAACTCTCTGTTATCGTAAATCTTGTAAAATTCCTTATGTCGTCAAATCGATGCCTATGGGGACTCCGTGCGCGATTTCCATCAACTTCGCTGACCATTCTCAGACAGTCACTCCTTCGCCTCTCCATTTGACTGTGATACCTGTGAATGAGAACGATAAAATTCCATCGTAATTTTTTCATGGGAAGAACCTTCAAATTCCTCACTCTCAGTCAACTTCCACTCTTCTCCACTCAAATCAAGATCAAAAAAGCGGTCGGACGGATAAACGCGGTTCCACTTATAGAGAATGACTCCCTCTATTTTCTCTGTATATTCCGAAACGCTTTGATTCTCGACAAAACAGATCTCATTTTCCCCAGCCCGATCTAAAAAGTCCTCATCCACACAGATATTCGGCTGTGCAAAATCCTCCTGCGCTCCTGATTCCAATCCTGCATTTAACTGCTCGCTGTCTTTCAAAAAAAGAACTGCACTGTACGAATTCATCCAGATCATTCTTCCCTCTGCCAATTTCCGCAAATGCTGTCTCTGAATGCGATCCTGACTCTGTCTGCGTTTATTAAACATCATTCCATTTTTATCGTCCACACAAACTGCAACAATCATATCCTCACACTCCTTCCCCCAAACTTTCTCTCATCACAATTATTTTCTTATCCCAGCTTATCCTTTATTTTAAAATAAACCTCCACCACATGCTTTGGCATGACCGTAATTACATAAAAGACAGGAAAAACAAGCATCGTTGCAAACGCAAATCCAAACGCAAGAGGTGCATACGGATGATGTATAAGACCAAGAACGATGCTGACAATCAAACTAATTGGCAGAATCAACACCATGATAAGTGCTATTACTCGTCTCAAAATTCTCACTCCTTTTTCTAAATTTCATATACTTCTCTCAGATACAACTTTCTCAGCTTCCCATTTTCCATCACACAGACAAACTCCCCAGCTAAACCTTCCTAAGAGAATACTCTCCGATTATACCATAAAACTCAAAGAAAAGATATGAATTTGATTTTGCTCTTTCTTCGTGCTAAAATAAAGCTAATAACATTATCTTTTTTCAAGGAGGACTTGATTTATGGATAGCATTTTTCACAGAATCAGTGTCAGAAAATATGCGGATAAATCCGTAGAAAAAGAAAAAATCATGCAGATCCTAAGAGCCGTCCGCAGGAAGATCGCTTCCATCCGGAGCGAATTCATTTTATTAAGGATTGATTGCATTAAATACAACACCATATTAGACAACAAAAAGGCTTCTCCTTCAATTTTTTCGATTTTCAGAAAAACGGAATTTTGATTGCTGTTTCGATTTCTGAAATCTTTAACTTGAACGAGAAGCCTTTTCTTTTTTATAATCTTGGAATTTATTTGATCGGAACGAACCCTCACAACACATGAGGATAAAAAGAATACGAATTTAGAAAATAAGTAAAAAATTTAGAATTAACATATTTTTTAATTTTGGAATTTTCTAAAACTATTTAAAATCATCAGTTTAAAATCCGGAATTTTCCAATCAGCGGAAGTTCTTTTGCCTTTCCACTCAGGGCATTTGCCACTCCCATAACAAACAGCACCAAAAGCAATATGTAGACAATACCAGTAAATGGAAGGATAAAGCGCATCTGCCACCAGAAACGACTGAATGCAAGCGACAGCATCGAGGAGGCAAACTGCCATCCCATTGTCACAATCATAAGAATCAAGCCCTGATTTGCATGAAATCTGGCATACTTGGATTCTTTTGCGAGAAAAATTGGCAGAATCACCAAAAGCGAAAAATAGGAAAGTACTGCTAACAGCTTATTCTGCTCGATATCCTCCACTTGAAACTCTCCACTCAAATCTTTTGCCTGACTTAACTGCTCCCATGACTGCGGTTGCTGAGACTGTGTGTGTGAAGATGTTGATGTCTGTCTGCTCTGCTCTTGTACGGATGCTCCACACCCCGGACAAAACTTTGTTCCATCACTCAGTTTCCTCCCACATCGTGCACAAAATACCATCTTTCTTCTCCTTTCTGTTTTGAATTATTGAAAATCTATGGCAATTTTTATAGGTTCTGCTTTATACGCAAAACCTGCGTGCCCTTGTTATATTTTCTTCTTGTTATACTTTCTCTTTATTATGCTTTCTCTTTATTTTTGTTATGCCTTTTCTTTGTTATGCCTTCTCTTTGTTATGCTTTCTCTTTGTTATGCTTTCTCTTTGTTATGCTTTCTCTTTACGGCTCCGATAGCAGGATAAGAAATTCTGCAAACTCGCTCTCGCTCCGGGTTCGACGTAGTGGTGCATAAGGCTGTAAACCACACAGCCTAAGCACCAACGTCTCACACGGGTTTGCAGAATCTTTCCTGCTTCGTCGCCTGCCCACTTTATCTACTATCATCACACTACTCAAGTCTATCCCACACCTAAAGAAGGGGGCTAACTATACATATCCATTTTACACACACTTATATACTCTGGAAAATTTTGAATTATTGTAAAAGAATAAAAATAAGAGAATAACTGAATAACTGAATAACTGAATAACTGAATAACTGAATAACTGAATAAC
>NZ_CFAHBC010000051.1:0-11238 GCF_983179755.1 Brotaphodocola sp.
AACCTTGAAAATGACGGAGTCAGAGTCCGTTGCCTTACCATTTGGCGATAGCCCATCACTGCAACGAAGATTATTATATATGATAACTTTAAAAACGTCAAGCGTTTTTTTATTTTTTTCGATTTTATTTTTACAGAACTTTAAAATCCCTTTATCTCATCTTTTAATGTACATTCATAATCTGATCTTTGTCCAATTATTTTTCTAACACCTAGACATTCATCCGAAATTTGCAGCCAAGCTCCGAAAGCAGGAAAATACATGCAAACCCGTGTGAAGCGTCGGTGCTTAGGCTGTGTACTTTACAGCCTTATGCACCGCTACGCTCGCCCGGCGTATCGAGGAAGCGCCAGTGACGCTTCCGCTGATTTACCCGGAGCGAGAGCGAGTTTGCATGACTTTTTCTGCTGGAGGAGCGCTCCTAAAGAAAACCTAGAGGAACTTTCCTTACAGAAATATCTTTCTACTTAGATTTCTGATTCGTCTCCTCTTTCGCGCTCACATCAGAACCATCCGATTCCTTCGCACGCTTTGATTCTTTTGAATTTGAATCTTCGCCATCTCGATCTTCTGAATCAGAATTCTTCGAGGACGACATTCCCCCTCCCTTAGACTGCTCAGACTGCGATGTCTCAGACTCCTTATCCGATTCCGAAGAAGCATTCGTTTCCACGTCGTCATCTAAGTCATCCTTATCCGGATCATCCATTGCATCATCTGCAATTTCCGGCTTCTCAAAGGTTCCCGTCACCGTTGTCGCGTGTTTTCCCTCTCGCGGAGTCAATCCACCAAGCACAAACGTGTACGTCTTTCCGCCCTCAAGCCCTTCGGCTGAGATCACGCACTCATCCTTCGAGGTATCATCCACATATGCCGGATAATGATTTCCATCCTCATCGCGGATCAGAACTGTCGGGTTCTTCCACTTCACAAACGTTGCAAAGTAGACAAAAATCTGGTCATCCTCCCACTCGGCATAGTCGATCTCCACGCCATCGTCGATGATCTCCTCATTCTCCTCATTCTCACTCTCCGCTGTTGTCTCCGTTGAGGAAGTCGCCACAGAAACCGGCTGGCTTGCCTGCGTCGGCTCTGCCTCAGCAGTGCGGGACTCTTCCTCCTCTGAACTGCTCTCCTCCGTGCTTTCTTCCGTCGAAGCAACATCTCCCGTTGTCTCTTCCGTCGGAGCGGTAGCAGTCCGATCCGTCTCCTGCGCCTGCTCCGCCTTCTCTCCGAGTGCAAGCGATTCCTGATTGATCTGCTCTGCGATCTCCTCCATTGTCATTGTCGAGAACCGCTCCATATCCTCCATGCTGAGATTCTTATTCTGTGCGATCAACTCTTTCAAGAAATACGCCTTTCCATAGGAAATGCCATACTCTTTTGCAAGCTCACTGACCTCATCATCCTCCGGTGTTGCCTGTTGATCGTAAACCACCGCCTGAACCTGATGCTCTTTGAGCGTTGTCTCAATATCCCCGACCACACTGCTTCGCAGTTTCGATGCCTTGCTCATACTGTCATTGTTGACGGTCACGAGGATTGCATTTTCCGTGTCATCGAGATAACCGTGGGTCACCATAGAACCGATGACGGCATTGACCGCTACATTCAAATCCACACCTTTTAAATCCATATCAGAAAGGATTTCTTTTGCATCCTCATTGAGTGCCTCTGCGCTCAGAATCTGGCTTCTCTGATTGATCGACAGCTCCACACTCGGGTTCACATCAATTCCAATGATCGAATCCACACGCAGATTCCGTGCATGATACTGCCAGACACCTCCGCCCGCTGTAATCAACAGCAAAAACGTCGCCACTGTCGCCACACTCCGGCGCAAATACCGCTCAAATCGAAAAACCTTTCCATGTTCCTTTCCTGCCGTCTTTTCCGCTGGCCACTCAGCTGATCCGGATCTCCCCCTTCTTTCCGCTCCCAGCTCGAATGACCCCTCAGAATTCATCGAATTCATCGAATCCATCGGAACAATCGGAGTGATCACTCTCGGAACAGGGTCCTGAGGCACCGATAAATCAAGACGATCAAAAATATCCGGTGTGAGTCCGTTGACAGCGGATCTTAAATGGCTTTCAATCTGCCCGGTCGTCCACATTGCAGTACTCGTACTCGTGGCACTTTGTGCACGACTGGCACTGCCAGATCGATTGCGATCACTGCCGGCACCGGCATTGTTCATTTTTTTCTGCCTGTCTGTTTCCTGCTTCACCGTCCTCACTCCTCTCTCAGATATTGTTTAAGTTTCCGAACCGCGCGATTATACTTTGACAGCACAGTTGGAAGTGGTATTTTCAGATCCTGCGCAATCTCTCGATGCTTCAGTCCTGCTCCCGCATGGAGAAGCACAATCTGTCGCTCCTCCTCCTTCAAAATCTTAAATGCGGTCTTTAAGACCATCGCATCTGCCATATTTTCAATCGGAAGACAGAGTTCCCCTATCTCCTCGCCCACCAGTTCATCCAGTCCTACATCCGCAATCCTTTTCTGGTCGCGAAACTTCATATAGCAGAGATTCCTTGCAATCGTAAAAATCCACGCCAGCGGTTTTCCCTGCGACTGGTAAGAAGACGCCGAAGTCCACACTTTCATGTAGGTCTCCTGCATAACTTCCTCCGCATCCTGTGGATTCTTGATGATGGAAAGGATAAAACTGTATACAGCCCTGTCTGTATTCTGATAGAGTTGATGAAACGCCTCTTTATCTCCGAGGCTGACCTGTGTCAAAAGTTCTTCGTCGCTCAATCGGATTCCCTTTCTAATTATTTAATGCAGGAGAACGCCGTCTTATTGCATGATTCTCTCATTCTTCTCATCTTCTTGTCATTTGCATCTCGAATTTGATGCCCATTCTCCCGGAATTTATCTCGACTTACCTCGATTCGCCACGGGGATCAAGGTCTTCATCCTCATAGCTGTGTTCCATCTGAATGATACAATATGCGGTTTCATCCTGCTCTGATATTTTCTGACAGATCTGCTCTTTTAATGCATCTTCCATCTGTTCCGTGTAGTCTCTCGGCACAACAAGATCAAAGATCAGATTCCGTCTCTTCGTTCCCTGAACAAGCCGGAAATCGTGAATGCTAAGTCTCGAATCCAGCCCGTTTATAATTTCAATTATCTTTTCTTTTAGTTCCGTCGCACGGGTATTGTGCAGATCGACCGGGTCCATATGGATCACGAGCATGACTCCAAGTTCCCGGTACGCATCCCGCTCAATCTTGTCCACAATCGTGTGCGTCGTCTCAATCGGCACATCAGCTGCGACCTCGACATGAATGGATGCCATGCTCCGATCCGGTCCATAGTTGTGTACAATCAAATCATGTGTTCCCAAAATCCCGTGATACTTTCCCACGAAATCTGAGATCTTTTTGTACAACTTCGGATCAATCGCTCCGCCGATCAGCGGTTCGAGCGTCTCCTTTGCGATGTTGATTCCTGCAATCAGGACAAGCACCGACACAACCACTCCGACCAGACCATCGATGTTGACCTTCCAGATTCCATAGACCATCATAGAAAAAATCGTCGAGGATGTCGCCACGACATCACCGAGCGAATCAGCGGATGTCGCAAGCATCACCGTCGAGTGAATCCGTTTTCCAAGCGTGCGGTTAAAAACTGCCATCCACAGCTTTACTCCTATCGAGAGCACAAGAATCGCAATTGAGATCTTGCTAAACGACAGATCTTCCGGATGAATCACCTTGTCGACCGAGGTCCTGAAGAGAGAAAAGCCGACCTGCACCACAATAAACGCAACAATAAATGCGGAAATATACTCAATTCTGCCGTGGCCAAACGGATGCTCGCGATCCGGCGGTTTCTGCGCCATTTTCACCCCGACAAAGCCGATGATCGAGGATGCCGCATCCGACAGATTGTTGAAGGCATCCGCCATAATTGAGATACTTCCCGTCAAAAAACCTGCTGTCATCTTCGACGCAAACAGGAAGAGATTACAGCAGATTCCAACCAGACTCGCCATAACTCCGTAAGCTGTGCGAACGGAGGCACAGTCTGTCTTCTCATAATTTTTTACAAATAATCTAACTAGCAGTTCTGTCATTTTTCCTCATTCAATCATTTCTTGCATGATTGATCCCATTCGATGAATCCCATCATAAATCCCAGTAAAAATTCATTAAGAATTAATCATAAAAAACATGTTCGAGGCAGAGTCCCTCCGCTGGAGCCGTAAAGCCCGCCATCTGTCTGTCCTGTGCCTCAAGAATCTCGCGGATAGACTGCCAGGAACGCTTGTGCAGTCCCACCTCAATCAGCGTTCCGGTCAGAATCCGAACCATATTCTGAAGAAAGCCATTTCCCGTAAAGCGAAGCGTCACCCCGCCCGCACCAAAATCCTGCCGGATATCAATCGAGTAGATCGTCCTCACCGTCGACTTCTTCATTTTTTTATTTCCGCAAAAACTCTTAAAATCATGCGTTCCGATCAGAAGCAGGGATGCCTGCTCCATCGCTTCCAGATCAAGAGGCTGTCCCAGTCCATAAATCGTCCGGCGAAGAAAAACATTCCGGCGCGCTCCCGTCTCAATCCGGTAGGCATAGACTTTCCTGACTGCATTTAAACGACTGTGAAACCGCTCAGGTGCCTCCTCCACAGAGATCACGGCAATGTCCTCCGGAAGATAGGCATTGAGATAATCCCGAATCTGATCCGTTTTCTTCATCCGGACACTCTTTTTCCCACTCATTCCGGGCATCTTTCCGGACTCCGGAAGAGATTGAATCTCAATCTCAGCCGGGAGATAAAAATTGGCGACCTGACCCAAGGCATGTACACCGGCATCGGTTCGGCCGGAACCGTGAATCTCAACCAGCTCTCCCGCCATTCTGCCAAGCACCGCCTCGATCTTTCCCTGAATCGTATCCGAAGTGTTGCCCTGCCTCTGCCATCCATTGTAACGGGTTCCCTCATACTGAAGGATCATTTTATAATTCTGTCTCATTCTTTTCTTCTTATCACTTCACTCTTATTCTTTTATTTTCTTTCATTTAGTTTCTTCTATTTTCTTCTATTTTTTCAGAATTCCGCTCTTATCGATTGCCTCAATCGCCTTCTTTAACTCCGGCTCATCCTGAACAAGTGCCATACGCACATGACCCTCTCCCGACGGTCCAAATGCACTTCCCGGTGTCACAAGCACGCCACAGCGCTCCACAAGCTCCATTGCAAACTCTGTGGAGGAAGTAAATCCTTCCGGAATCGGCGCCCAGACAAACATCGTTGCCTCTGGCTTTCTCATCTTCCAGCCAATCGCATTCAAGCCATCGCAGAGCACATCACGGCGCTTCTCATAGGCAGAGCGGGTGACAGCAACACAAGACTGATCTCCGGTGATTGCCACGATTGCCGCCTGCTGAATCGGAAGAAACATGCCGTAATCCATATTGGACTTGAGAGTCTTCAAGTGAGAAACCACTTCCTTATTTCCGACGCAGAATCCGATTCTTGCTCCGGCAAGTCCATAGGTCTTTGACAGGGAGTTGAACTCCACACCAACCTCTCTTGCGCCCGGGAACTGAAGAAAACTTCCGCAGTGCTTTCCGTCAAACACGAGTTCACTGTATGCATTGTCATGAAGAACAATAATATCATATTTTTTCGCAAATGCAACCAGTTCTTCGTAGAAAGAATCCGGTGCCATAACCGCAGTCGGGTTGTTCGGATAGGAAACAATCATGAACTTTGCTCTCTGTGCAACCCCCTCCGGAATCTCAGAAAGCTGGATGATGTAAGCATTCTCCTTCTTCTGTGGCATGTAGTAGAGTTCTGCACCCGCAAGACGCGGGCCATCCGCAAAGACCGGATAACACGGGTCCGGAACGAGGACGAGATCTCCCTCATCGACGATCGAGAGTGCGATGTGTGCAAGTCCCTCCTGAGAACCGAGCAGAGAACAGATCTCCGTCTGCGGATCTAACTCCACACCATAACGGCGCTCATACCACTGAGAAACCGCCTCCAAAAGTGCTTTCTGGTCATTGATTGCGTAGATATAGTTGTTCTTGTCGCCTGCTGACTCACAGAGCGCGTCCAAAATATGCTGTGCCGGAGGAATATTCGGTGCTCCGATGCTCAAATCTACAACCTCTGCTCCCTCTGCCAGTCTCTTCTGTTTCTTTTCTGCAAGCTGAGAGAAGATGCCTTCTCCAAACCGTTCCATCCGTTTTGCAAATCTCATAATTTTTTCTCCTGTCAAATTTCCATATATATTTTTTTGTTGGGTCGGTCTGTGTTTCCGGCTCAATTCTCCTGAGGTGTTACCGTATACAGCAACAACATTATCACTCATTATACTATCACACTCTTTTAAGAGCAAGCAGGAAAGAAGTTTTATGGTATAATATAAAAATAACAAATATAAAAGAAAAACAAGTTTCATATTTTTTTGAAGAAAGGATATTTCAATCATGCTTACAATCGGATGCCACCTTTCCTCCTCCAAGGGTTATCTTGCAATGGGAAAAGATGCCGTAAAAATCGGAGCAAACACATTTCAGTTCTTTACCAGAAATCCCCGTGGCGGAAATGCAAAAGCGATCGATCCTGCGGACGTAACCGCATTTCTCGATTTTGCTGAAGATCACGAAATCCACAACATTCTTGCCCATGCTCCCTACACGCTCAATGCATGCTCAGCAGATGCAGGGCTTCGGGATTTTGCCTGCCGGACAATGGCGGACGACATGAGACGGATGGAATTCACGCCGGGAAACTGTTACAACTTTCACCCCGGCTCCCACGTTAAACAGGGAGCCAAGATCGGCATCGCCTACATCAGTGAGATGCTGAACAAAATCCTCACCACCGCTCAGCACACCACCGTTCTCCTCGAAACGATGTCCGGAAAAGGCAGTGAAGTCGGACGAAACTTTGAGGAGATTCGGGAGATCATCGACCGCACCGAGCTCTCCGATCACCTCGGTGTCTGTCTCGATACCTGCCACGTCTGGGACGGAGGCTATGACATCAAAAATCATCTCGATGAGGTTCTGACTGAATTTGACCGTGTCATCGGTCTCTCACGCCTTAAAGCCATTCATCTGAATGACAGCCAGAACCCACTCGGTGCTCACAAAGACCGCCACGCCCGTATCGGAGAGGGACACATCGGAAAAGAGGCACTGATCCGCGTGATCAATCATCCTGCGCTTCGCACCCTGCCATTTTACCTTGAGACCCCGCACGAAAATCTCGACGGATACGCCGAGGAAATTCGCATGCTGAAAGAAAATTACCGATGAAAAAAAGAGAAGCAACCGGACTTCTGATCTCAACCTTGTCCGACTGCTTCTCTCCTATCTTTTTACTCGATTCTTATCTTTTTTAACCGTTCCGTATTTCCCGCTCTTACAGGTCCACATTGTTTGCGATGATCTCAACGCAAGTTTCCACACCCAGCTTTCCGCTGTTTAAGCTGAGATGATAGTTGCGCGGATTTCCCCACTCATTTCCGCTGTAATACTGGTAGTAATCACGGCGCTTGCGATCAATCGCACGCATCCGACTCTCCAGCTTCTTTGCAGACTCCTCCGGCTCAAGCGCCTGCATGCGCTCAAGACGCTTCTTCATGCTCGCGCAGATAAACACATGGAATCCGTCTTCCACAATGATATCAGAGCAACGACCGATGATAATGCACGGTCCCTCCTGCTCCAGTTTGCGAATCATCTGGGACTGTGCCAGAAAAATCTGATCCGAGACCGGCACCTCATACAGCGGAGAAAATGGATTGACCGAAACGTACTCCTGATCGACCCGTACCTTTCTTCCAATCACTTCATCATTCGCATGAAATACTTTTTCTGCGATATTGCTGTCCTGTGCAGCCAGAGAAATGATCTCCTTATCGTAAAACGGAATTCCCAGCTTTTCTGAAAGTCGGAATCCAATCTCGCGTCCGCCACTTCCAAACTCTCGGCTGATGGTAATCACTTTGCTCATAATTGCATGGCCTCCTCTCGTGTATGAAGCACTCTCCATCTCGGGAAAGTACCACCAGTATATCACGTTTACGGAAAGAATTCCACCGCTTTTAACGGATAAAGTTTGTTCTCTGACGAACTTCCTCCGGCTGTGGATGTGTAAATCCAGCTGCCTCGCCTGCCTTGATGCAACGGATCAGCCATGCCAGATTTCTCGCCAGATCTCGCATGTTCTGAAGACCCTCAAGATCCTGACGAACCTCATCCGGAGTATTTCCGTGAACCATGTTCCAGTACTGTCCGGAGACAACCGGCATCCGGTTGATCGTGAAATACTTGTTCAGCACATCGAGAGAAGCCGTCGTTCCCGCACGTCTCGCAGATGCCACTGCAAATGCCGGCTTATATGCGAGATCTACACTGCCTGAATAGAACAGACGATCAAGAAATGCCTGAATTCTTCCGCTCGGATGTGCGTAGTAAACCGGTGTGCCAAATACAAAACCGTCTGCCTCTTTCGCCTTCTGTCTGACCTCATTTACCATATCGTCATCAAACACGCACTTTCCAAGTTTTCCGCAAGCCTTGCAACCGATGCAGTCGCGAATTGCATTCTTTCCGAGAGAAATGATCTCCGCCTCAACGCCCTCCTTCTCAAGCACATCCGCAACCTCTTTCAGCGCTGTGTAGGTACATCCATAATCATTACTGCTTCCGTTAATTAATAATACTTTTGACATGTGAAATTCGACCCCTTTCTACAAACCCCTAATTATTATTCTATTTCTACATCAAACTACTTTTTATCTGGTCCACAACTGCGACATAAGGCGAGAAAGTACATGCAAACCCGTGTGAGACGTCGGTGTTTAGACTGCGTATTTTGCAGTCTTATGCACCGTTACGTCCGCTCTGCGTATCGAGGAAGCGCCAGTGACGCTTCCGCTGATTTACCCGGAGTGAGAACGAGTTTGCATGACTTTACTCGCCGTCGGCGCCACATAAAAATCTTCAAACTCAATTATTTCTCTTCGCCCATGCCTGCACTAGATGCTTAGCCAGAACCGCCGTTGTCACCGCACCGACACCGCCCGGAACCGGAGTTGCCATACTTGCATGACCCTCAAGAGACTCAAAATCCACATCTCCGCAGAGTTTTCCATTCTCATCCACATTGATGCCGACATCGATCACAACTGCTCCGTCTCCGACATACTCGCTGTCAAGCATCTTCGCCTTGCCCGCTGCCGCACAGAGAATCTCCGCATTTCGACAGGTCTCCTTCAGATCTTTCGTCCGGGTGTGGCAAATCGTCACTGTCGCATTTTCCTTTAAGAGAAGCATCGCAAGAGGACGACCGACCACCATACTGCGTCCGACCACAACTGCGCGCTTTCCGGAAATCTCAATCTGATTCTGTTTGAGAACTTCCATAACCGCCTCAGCTGTACACGGCGCAAAACCACTCTGATCTCCCGCAAAGACCTTCGCAATATTAACCGGAGAAATTCCATCGAGATCCTTCTCAGGATCAATCATGTTCTCGATATCCTTCTCGCAAATCTGCTTCGGGAGTGGGCGAAGCATCAGAATTCCCGTCACATCCGGATCTTCGTTGATCTTCTGAAACTCTGCCTTGAACTGTGTATCGCTGATGTCAGCCGGGAACACATAAGACTGCACTCTGAGTCCAAAGTTTCCCATCTTTTTGGTTGCGCCTTTTTCATAAGAAATGTCATCCGGTCTCGCTCCGACACGGATGATCGCTAACTTCGGTGCCTCACCGGAAAGCGTTCCCAGAATTTCCTGTACCTCTTCTTTGATCTTTGCAGAAACCTCTGCCCCCTTTAATGTTACCATTCTGCTTCGCTCTCCTCTCTCGCTTTTTCTCTCGGTTTTTTCTTTCCGTTTCTTATCGCATTCTTATCTCAGCTTTTCCTGAACTCTTCCATAAATCTGATCCGCCAGATAGATGCCATCTCTCAAAAGTGCATCCGCCTCTCGGTTCAGCTCCTCCGCCTTCTCGCGATCCTTCATCGAGCGGGTGTTGATATAAATATTCATCACTGCTCCGGTGACTGCTGAGCGCGCAAACTGTGATGCCACGCCAACATCGGAGACTGCCATCTTGCTTCCCTTCTCCTCGAGAACATCGAGATCCTTCAGAACTTCGATCGCCATTCCCATGATCTGAAGCGGAACCAGGCTTGCTTCAAGCAGATTTTTCTCCATCTCCCAATCTTTTGTTGCTCGCTCCTCCTCGGTATTCGTCGGCAGGGAATAAGCGCGTGCAAGTGGTGCAAACACTTCCGCATCCTGATCGGCAAGATCGAGAAGATCTTTCTGAATTTTCTCAAGATGCTCGCAGATCTCTTTCACCTCAGTCTCCACATCAGCATATCGCTTCTTTCCGATCGTGAGATTGGAAACCATCTGTCCAAGCGCAGAGGCAAGCGCACCTCCAAGCGCAGAGGCTCCACCGCCACCCGGTACCGGTGCTTTCGATGCCAGTGTTTCTATCCATGTTCCAATTTCCTGCTTTTCTATCATACGTCTCTATCCTCCAGCTGAAATATTCAGAATCGCTGCTTTTCGCTCAGTATACCATACCCCACCAAACTTTTAAAGATTGAACCCGAAAGTTTGGTTGCATTGTCTGTTAAAATTCTTTATACTAAATGAAACAATCACACAATACTTTCGATAGGGGGATGAGTTACTGTGAAAAAATTACTCAGTGAATTCAAGGACTTCGCCTTAAAGGGCAACATGATCGATCTCGCTGTCGGCGTTATCATCGGCGGTGCTTTCAACAGCCTTGTCAAATCGCTCGTTGAAAATATCGTCATGCCGGCGCTCAGCCTTCTGACCGGTCGCATTGATTTCACCAACAAATTCATCGCGCTGAATGGTCAGCACTATGCCACTCTCGAGGAAGCAAAGGCTGTGACTTCCACGATCAGCTACGGTCTGTTCATCACCGAAGTGATCAATTTCCTGATTATGGCATTTGTGATCTTTCTTGTGGTTAAACAGCTGAACAAGCTCCACAAGCCGGCTCCTGCTCCGGAACCGCACGAGAAGACCTGTCCGTTCTGTAAGACAAAGATCGATCTCGACGCTGTTCGCTGTCCGCGCTGCACCTCCATTCTCTCCGATGAGCTGAATGAGGAGATGCGCAGAGCACTCGCAGAAGAAAAATGATTGGTTAATCGAGTAGGAGGCGGTGACTAACCGCCGTCCTCTCACACCACCGTGCGTACC
>NZ_CFAHBC010000052.1:0-10748 GCF_983179755.1 Brotaphodocola sp.
ATGATATACTTGTTTTAAATACGATTTGCAATGCAACACAGGAAAGACAAGTGGAGGCTAGGCGTATTGCTTCTGAGGTTGACGCTATGATTGTCATAGGAGGCAGGAATAGTTCCAATACACAGAAATTGTACGAAATATGCCAAAAGGAATGTAAGAACACTTACTTTATCCAGTCACTCGGCGATTTCAATCCTGAATGTGTGAATTCTGTGAGCAGCGTAGGTATTACAGCAGGGGCTTCGACCCCAAATCAAATAATTGAGGAATTGAGGAGGTTCATACTAATGCCAGAATTAAGTTTTGAGCAAATGTTGGAGGAGTCTTTAAAGACAATCCGGACAGGAGAAATCGTCACCGGTAAAGTGATTGACGTAAAAGAAGATGAGATTGTCTTAAATATAGGCTATAAGTCCGATGGTATCATCCCGAGAAGCGAGTATACCAACGAGGCAAATGTGGATCTGCGCACCCTGGTTCAGGTTGGCGACGAGATGGAAGCAAAGGTTGTTAAGGTAAACGATGGTGAGGGTCAGGTTGCTCTGTCCTACAAGAGACTTGCTGCTGATAAGGGCAACAAGAGACTGGAAGAGGCTTTTGAGAACCATGAGGTTCTGACTGCAAAGGTAGCACAGGTTCTTGACGGTGGTCTGAGTGTTGTTGTTGATGAGGCTAGAGTCTTCATCCCGGCAAGCCTGGTATCCGATACCTATGAGAAGGATCTGAGCAAGTACGCTGGTCAGGAGATTGAGTTCGTTATCACTGAGTTCAATCCGAAGAGAAGACGTATCATCGGCGACAGAAAGCAGCTGATGGTTGCTAAGAAGGCTGAGATGCAGAAAGAGCTGTTCGAGCGTATCCATGTTGGCGATACCGTTGAGGGTACTGTAAAGAACGTTACCGATTTCGGTGCATTCATCGATTTAGGTGGTGCTGATGGTCTTCTGCACATCTCCGAGATGTCCTGGGGTCGTGTAGAGAACCCGAAGAAGGTATTCCACTCTGGCGATAAGGTAACCGCTCTGATCAAGGATATCAGTGGTGAGAAGATCGCTCTGAGCTTAAAGTTCCCGGAGCAGAATCCGTGGGTAAACGCAACTGAGAAGTATGCAATCGGCAACGTAGTAGAGGGTCGTGTTGCTCGTATGACCGATTTCGGCGCATTCGTTGAGCTGGAGCCGGGCGTAGATGCACTGCTTCATGTATCCCAGATCTCCAGAGATCATGTTGACAAGCCGTCTGACGTTCTGAAGATTGGTCAGGAGATCGAGGCAAAGGTTGTTGATTTCAACGGCGAGGACAGAAAGATCAGCCTGAGCATCAAGGCTCTTCAGGCAGATCATCAGGATGATACTGACGCAGCAGATCAGAACTAAAAATAAACACGTTTCAGGATGAATGGCATAGGGCATCGGACCGCAAGATCCGGTGCCTTTTTATGTGGTTCTGATACATCCTGTTTTTGGGCATACCAAATAAGTCGCCCTCATTTACCGACCATTTTAATTTATGATGTACAGTGAAGAATTCGAGTACGGAACCGTTTAAAGTTGCTTGGATTATATGGAAGTTTGAAATATATCTTGACATCATATACTATATGACGTATAGTATAAACACAAACAATATTATACATTATATAATATTGATTTGAAAATAAGATAAGGCAGAGTACGATGAGAAGAATGGAGGAGGTTGAGACAGAGATGGTATTTAACACCGGCGCTGCACTTCTCGATGCAATCGTTCTGGCGGTGGTTTCCCGCGAACAGCAGGGAACTTACGGGTACAAGATCACGCAGGATGTTCGGGAGGTGCTTGAAATTTCGGAATCGACTCTGTATCCGGTACTTCGCCGTCTGCTAAAGGACGACTGTCTGGAGACGTATGATCGCGCGATTGATGGTAGAAATCGAAGATATTATCGGATCACGGAGAGCGGAAGAGCTCAGTTGAATCTGTATCGCGGGGAATGGAATAGCTATATGCAAAAGATATGCAGGATATTGGAGGAGAAGACATGACACGGAAAGAATTTATGAGACAGCTTGAATATCTGCTTCAGGACATTCCCGATGAGGAGAGGGAGGAGGCAGTCGCCTACTATCGCGATTATCTCGAGGAAGCCGGAGATGAGGGCGAGGAAGAAGCCTTGAAAGAATTTGGAAGCCCGGAGCGTGTGGCAGCGATTATTCGGAGTGATCTGAATGGGAATCTTGAAGATGGAGGGAGCTTTACAGAGAGTGGATACGAGGATGAGCGTTTCCGCGACCCGAACACCCAGATGACGGAACACAAAGATCTGCCGGACGCGATCGATGTGGAGTGGACGGAGCATCAGGATGAAAAGAAGATATCCGGCGGTGCGGATGCCTATGAGAACTCGAGATTTCATGATTTTTCAGATCTCAATGAAGAAAAGGAAAGTAACTCGGCGGATTCGATCTCTCCGAAAGAGCGGAGAAAACGGTTTTTGAAGGTTGGAATTATCATTGCGATTCTTGCAGTTCTCTCACCGCTTGCGATTGGAACGGGAAGTGTTTTTATGAGTATTGTGCTTGCCAGCGTTCTGTCTGTGGTGGCAATTCTGATCGGAGTCGGAGCTCTGACCATCACCGCCTTTGTCGGCGCAGTGATTTGCTTTGTATGGGGAATCGGGACCAGTTTTATCCATATTGGAGCCGGAATAGTGGTGATTGGAGCCGGACTTTTGTCACTGGGTCTTGGACTGATCGGTTTTGTGATTTCATGGTTGCTTTATCTGCATTTTATGCCGTGGTGCATCAGAGGAATTGTAAACTGGATCAGTAGAATTCTGCACGGAGAAAGGAGATATGCGGGACAATGAAACTGAGCAAATGGATGAAATGGACATTGATTATAGGAGCTGTCTTCTGTCTGGTTGGAGTTGGAGTCATGACCTGTGGTGCGATGATGGGTGGAGTCAGCAATATGAGCGTTGCGATCCACCGAATGTTGTAAGAAAAACAGAAAGAAACGGAGATGAAGGAATTTATGAATAGAAAATTATATCGTTCTTCCACGAATCGAATGATTTGTGGAGTATGTGGAGGAATTGGAGAATATCTTGGTGTGGATGCGACATTGGTGCGCCTGATCTGGGCGATCGTCGCATGTTCTGGAACCGGACTTCTCGCTTACATTCTGGCAGCGGTGATTATTCCGGAGAATCCGGGAAGTGGATATTAAAAGAAATCCAATTGATGAGAGAAAGTTTCAAGAAATGTTTGGTTGTGACTGTGAAAGGACGGAACAGTCACGAATAGAGTTGTAAAAAAGCGGGCATACTCCAAGCGAAAGGAGTGTGTCCGTTTTTATGTCGAAAAAGAAGCAGGAAAAAAATATATTTGATCCGGAGCATATGACACAGGAAGAATTGCTGAAATTTGAGATTGCGGAAGAACTGGGCTTGAAAGAACGAGTTCTCTCCGGTGGTTGGAAAGCGCTGACCTCAAAGGAGAGCGGGCGGATCGGTGGACTGATGACAAAGCGAAAGAGACAGCTCAGAGAAGAAAGTCTCCGAAAAGAGGAAGATACAAAAAATGGCTCAGATCGTATGGATTTCTGATGAAAAATCTCAAGTAATATAATACAATAACTGGAAAATTCCGAGTTTTCTTGCAAAATGGACTAATATTTTTTATAATAGAGCCAAGAAAAAACCGGAGGAAGATATGGAAGAGAAGAGACTGCGGAGCGGATTTACCACAGGGGCATGTGCGACGGCTGCGGCAAGGGCTGCGGCCGTTTTTCTATTGAGAGGAACTCTGCCAGAGCGGGTGGAAGTGATACTTCCAGAGGGACAGAGTGCCGTCTGGAAGCCGGAGTACGAGAGTGAGGAGCCCTGTCAGGGGTATCTGCGCGTCCAGAAGGATGCTGGCGACGACCCGGATGTGACACACGGATCCTGGGTCTATGCATGCGTGACGATCCTTACGGAAGCGGAGCTTGAAACGAAACGGCAGACGGGAAGTGGATATTGGCTGGAAGAATATCCGGAAGTCTATCTCGATGGCGGAATCGGAATCGGAATCGTGACAAAGCCGGGGCTTTCCTGTCCGGTTGGTCATTATGCGATCAATCCGGTTCCAAGAAAGATGATTCTCTCTGCGGTTGACGCGGAACGGGATCGATTAGGGTTTCGCGGATGTCTTGGGATTCAGATCGCGATTCCAAGCGGAGTGGAGCTGGCAAAGAAAACCTTCAATCCGAAACTTGGGATTCAGGGAGGAATCTCTGTTCTTGGAACAACTGGAATCGTCAAGCCGATGAGTGAAGAAGCTCTGCTTGCAACGATCCGCCTCGATATTCATATGAAAACGGTTGCAAATGAGAACGTTCTTCTGATGGCACCGGGAAACTATGGAGAGACCTTTTTGAGAGAGGCGATGGGAATCCCGATGGGCGAAGCCGTCCTGTGCAGTAATTTCGTCGCAGATTCAATGCAGATGCTGAGAGAAGAAAATGTCAGAGAACTTCTCTTTGTGAGCCATATCGGAAAACTGATCAAAGTCTCAGCCGGAATTCCCGATACTCATTCCAAGTACGGGGACAGGCGAATGGAGGAGATGGCGCGTTTGACAGCTCTGAGACTGGGAGAACAGGAAAAACAGGAAGAACAAGAAAATCAGGATCTCCTGGATCGGATTCTCGGCTCCAACACGACAGATGAAGCGTTGGAACATATGAATCAGGCGAGAGTCGGACTTGCAGAGCAGATTCTCACGGATTCTGCTGAATCCGCGAAGATTCATCTGGAAAGATGGGCAGGCGGAACCCTTCACGCGGAGGTCGTCACATTTTCTTCAGCACTTGGAATCACAGGCAAGAGCAGTGGAGCGGATGCAATGTTTCGGAAATGGAAAATCCAAAAGCCCCAAAGTTAAACCATAAAAAGATGGAATGGCGAACAATCAGAGCGAGTAGTCGGAATGAACAATCGGAGCGTAAAAAGTCAAGACGTGAAAGATTGTGAAAAATCATTTAGAAGTTGGGAACCGGCAGATCGATCAGCAAACATATAAAATAAATAGAACATATAGAGAAGAAACGAAACAGAGAAGAAATAAAACGATGAAAATTGCAGGAATCAGTTTTACGAGAGCGGGCAGTGAGCAGTTGCGAAAAATCCTTGGTGGGTTACAGGATGATGGTGAAGTGTGCAGAGGTTACATATCAAAGCGTTTTTTGACAGAAGCGGAAGATGCGTGGATTCAGGAGCGAACGGATTCGGTGGGCGACTGGACGTTAAAGCACTTTGAACAGGCAGATGCCCTGATCTATGTCGGGGCAGTGGGAATTGCAGTTCGGGCGATTGCTCCTTACCTAAAAGATAAGATGACAGATCCCGCAGTGCTTGCAGTTGATGAGCAGGGACATTTTGTAATTTCCCTCTTGTCCGGTCATGTCGGCGGTGCGAACCGTCTGACAGAGAGAATTGCAGACATGATAGGCGCACAATCGGTTGTCACGACGGCATCGGATGTACAGGGAAAGACGGCGATTGATGAGTGGGCGAAAGAACGGAATCTCGTGATCTCGGATCGGGAGCTTGCAAAGAAGATTGCAGGCGCAATTGTGGACGGAGAAAAAGTTGGATTTTTCAGCGATTTTCCGGTTGAAGGAGGATGCCCAAATGGCTATGAAAACCAGATCGAGTGTGAGCAAAATGTCTGGGTGACGGATCGCTTAATTCCAACATGTGCGCTTCCTTTGAGTCTGATTTCCACGCTTCGTCTGATTCCGCAGTTTGCGACGCTTGGAATCGGATGCCGGAAAGGGACTCCGCTTGAGGCGATTCGGACAGCGGTTATAGAGACACTGGAAAAAGAAAATCTAGATCTTCGCAGTGTCAGGCAGATCGCAAGCATTGATTTGAAGCGGGAGGAAGCGGGACTGATCGCATTTGCAAGAGAGCAAAATCTCCCATTTGTCACCTACTCGTCAGACGAACTTTTGCGTATCGAGGGAGATTTTACGGAGTCTGCGTTTGTGCGTCAAGTGACAGGAGTCGGAAATGTCTGTGAGCGCTCCGCGATTCTTGGTGCAAGCCAGTTTGCTGAAATGGCTGAATCTCAAAAGAAAATACGGGAAAATCAGGAAAGCAGCAAAGACAAAGAATGTAATCACGACAATTATGATGCTCAGAAAAAGGTGGAGCTTGTGATTCACAAGACGGCATGCAATGGGGTGACGGTCGCAGTCGCCAGAGCAGATTTATCGATTCTGCCAGTATGTAAGTAGAAAAAGGAGAAAGTCAGATCGTTTTGGATATGGATTATGATGATATGGAAAAATATATGAAAAAAAAGGGGAGAATTGTGATATTCGGAGGAACTTCGGAGGGACGGGAACTTGCGGAGACTGCACAGCGCAGTCAGGTGCCGGTGCTTGTCAGCGTGGTCTCTGAATACGGAGAAAGCCTTTTGACAGAAAGTAAGTGGGTTGGGGTTCATCAGGGTGCTCTCGATGCGGATGGGATGAAAGAACTTTTGAAAAAAGAGAATCCGCCGTTTGTGCTTGATGCGACTCATCCGTATGCGAAAGTGGTGACAGCACAGGTTCGAGCGGTCTGCGAGGAGCTCGATCTTCCGTGTTATCGTGTGCTTCGGGAGGAGGAGACGCTTGAGGATGGGATGTACCGCGTTGCATCGACGCAGGAAGCCTCAGATTTTCTTGAGAAGCAGACAGGAAATATTCTGCTCACGACAGGAAGTCGGGAACTTCATGTGTTTGCCGAAAAAGAAACTCTGCTTCCGCGCCTTTTTGCGAGAGTACTTCCGGACAGCAAGGTTCTCGCTCAGTGCGAGGAGATGGGAATCAATGGTTCGCATTTGATTGCGATGCAGGGACCGTTTTCGGTCGAGATGAATCAGGCACTTTTGCATCAGACAAAGGCAGTCTGGATGGTCACGAAAGAGTCGGGAGCGCGGGGCGGATTTCAGGAAAAATGGCAGGCATCCAAGCAGTGTGGAGTCAAATTTCTTGTGATCAACCGTCCGGAAAATGAGGAGGGCATCTCGCTTGCCGAGGCAAAACGTTACTGTTCACGCGATGCGCAAACAGCAACGGCAAAACAGCTTTTGACAGAGCAGGCGGATGTGACAAGATCGACTGAGCAGAGCAAACTAACTGGGTGGAACGATTTAATTGGACAAAATAAATTGACTGGAAAAAGCGAAGAGAGAAGTCTGGAAAATCCAACTGGACAGAATGAGGAAATTGCTCAGAATGATCAAGCCCGACAAATGTTTTTAATCGGAATGGGAATGGGCGGTGGTGGCGACTTGACGGTCAGAGCCGTTCAGACTTTAAATGAGTGTGATGTGGTTTTCGGTGCGCTGAGGATGTTGCAGGATATTGCACAGTATGCGAAGCAGGCTCAGAAAATTCCACTTTTTCAGGCGACTGCGATTGCACAGTGGCTTACGAGTCATGAGAATTTTATTTCTGATGGATCCGCGATCACAAAAGTCGCTGTCATTCTCTCAGGGGATACGGGATTTTACAGCGGGAGCAGTGCACTGGTAAAGCAGTTTTCGGGGAGCGGGTGGAATGTCCATGTGCTTGCCGGAATCTCGTCTCCGTCGGCGCTTGCCTCCCGCATGCAGACAAGTTGGGAGGACTGGTATCTTTCGAGTGTGCATGGGCGAAGCTATGAGGCGGAAGACCTGCGGGAACTGCTTGATAACCACGAAAAAGTATTTTTGCTTCTCGGCGGAAGCGGAAGTTTTCTCCATGAAGTCTGCGAAAAACTTGTGGAGATTGGGTATGCAAGCGTAAAAGTCACTGCCGGAATTCGCATGGGCTATGCGGATGAGAGATTAATTTCAGGGCAGGCGGAAGAACTTCAGCACCAACAGATCAAAGAACTGACCGTTGCACTGATTGAGAGAGGAAAGGAATACACAGATAGATGAGAGACGAATGGTTTGTGCGCGGGAAAATCCCGATGACAAAAGAGGAAGTCAGAGTTGTCTCACTTGCAAAGCTGGAGATTGCTCCTGACAGTGTGATTTACGACATCGGAGCAGGGACAGGTTCAGTGACTGTGGAGGCGATCTGTATGGCACCGCAGGGGCAGATCTATGCATTTGAGCAGAAAAAAGAGGGCTGTGAGCTGATCCGTGAAAATCTGAATCGTGTCGAAATTCCAGCGGAGCGGGCAGTTGTCGTGGAGGGAAGAGCGCCGGAGTGTCTGTCCGGCTATCCGGTTCCTGATCGGGTATTTATCGGGGGAAGCGGGGGAAACATTTCCGAGATCCTTGATCTTTTATTTGAGAAAAATCCGTCCGTCCGCATCGTCATCAATGTGATTGCGCTTGAGAGTCTCAGCCAGGTCACGGACTACTGCGCACGACGGGGGTTAATTCCAGATGTGACCTGTATTCAGGCATCTCGCGCAAAACAGCTCGGCGCTTATCATCTGATGCAGGGAATGAATCCGGTCTATGTGATTACGCTTGACGGGAGAGAGCGACGAGAAGAGAAACGAGAGGGAATTCCGAGACTTCTTCTGACGGCTCCGGCGAGTGGGAGCGGAAAGACTGTGATTACATCGGGACTTCTCGCCCTGTTTTCAAAAATGGGACTTTCCTGTGTGTCCTTCAAATGTGGCCCGGATTACATTGATCCGATGTTTCACCGCTATGTACTCGGAATCCCCGGAAGCAACCTCGACAGCTTCTTTCTCGATGAGGATGGAGTCAGACAGCTCTTTGAGGAGCGCAGTGCCGATCACGAGCTTGCATTGATCGAGGGCGTGATGGGATATTATGACGGCGTGGCGGGAACCTCGTTTCAGGCTTCAAGCTATGAGATTGCAAGAATCACAGATACGCCGGCAATTCTTGTCGTGGATGCAAAAAAGAGCAGTCGCTCAGTTTCGGCGCTGATCAAGGGATTCCTTGAGTATCAGAAGGATAGCCGGATTGTCGGAGTGATTTTAAACAGAACTTCCCCGATGATGACAGAGAGATTGAGACCGCTGATTGAGGAACTCGGTGTCAAACTGATCGGTGCAGTGCCGGAGTGCCCAGAAGCACAGCTTGAGAGCCGTCATTTGGGACTCACACTTCCGAATGAGCAGAAGAAGCTTCGCGTACATATGGGGACACTTGCGGATCGTCTCGAACAATGCCTCGATATTCCGAAACTTCTCGCGCTTGCAGGGATTGCAGAAGATCAAGATCTGAATGATCATGAGAAGAAGGAAACGAATAAGAAGAACGAAAAGAATGGTTATGATTATAAAGAGAATAGTTGCAAGAATACAAACTCAGAAGAAGAGCATACAGGCGCTTCGCTTGAAGATCTTGCACCATTGTCTTCAACGGTTTCTACCCGTCGAATCGGAGTTGCGCAGGATGAGGCCTTTTGTTTTTATTATCAGGAGAATCTGGAATTTTTGAGACAGAATGGCTGGGAGATTGTGACGTTTAGCCCGCTCCATGATCAAAAAATTCCTGAAAATCTGGATGCTCTGCTTCTCGGTGGTGGTTATCCGGAACTGTATGCGAGAGAGCTCTCGGAAAATCACTCGATGCTTGAGAGCATCCGAATTGCAGGGACAGACCAGACAAAGAAAATCAAGATTCTTGCAGAGTGCGGAGGATTTCTCTATCTGCATCGCACACTCGAAGATCCAGATGGCAAAAAATGGAAGATGGTTGGTCTTCTCGATGCAGATGCATTCCGCACAAAGAAACTCTCAAGATTTGGATATATTACACTGAAAACAAATCAAACAAATCTTGCTTTGTTGCCAGATCAGATGCCAGATCAGATGGAGTCAAAAAATCTGGATGAGACAGAAAACGGAAAAAACAAAGAGAAAACAGAGCGCGGGGAGAATGACAGGGTTGCAATCCGCGGACATGAGTTCCATTACTGGGACAGCACTGATCCGGGAACGGCACTTCTCGCAGAGAAACCACTCTCTTCGAGAAAATGGGCGTGCATGCATGTGAGTGACCGGATGATTGCAGGATTTCCACATCTCTATTATCGGTCTGCTCCAAACTGGATTTTGAACTTTTTGAACGGGAGAGCGTGTGCAAAAGAGGGAGAAAATTTGAGATGATTCATCTAATTACCGGCGGGAGCGGGAGTGGGAAATCGGCATTTGCAGAAAATTGTGTGATGCAGTCTGGCGCTTCCGAGCGATTTTATATTGCGACGATGAAAGTCTGGGGCGAAGAAGGACGGCGACGGGTCGAGAAACACCGAAAGATGCGCCAGGGAAAGGGATTTGTGACGATTGAGTGTGAGACGGATTTGAAATCTCTTTGCCTGAGAGATTATCGAAAAAAATCGAATCACCGATCAAATTCTTCCACTTCCGTTCTTCTTGAATGTATGTCAAATCTCACCGCAAATGAGATGTTTGAGAAAGGCGGAAGTGTGACAGAAATCTGTGAGCGAATTCTGGATGGAGTGCAGAGTCTCGCAGAGCAGACGGATTATCTTGTGATTGTCACAAATGAGATCTTTTCAGATGGATGCGAGTACGATGAGGATACGCTTCGCTATATCGATCTGCTATCAGAGATCAATCGAAAACTTGCGCAGATTTCCGATGAGGTGACAGAGGTCGTATTTGGAATTCCGGTTAATCTCAAAAAAAGAATCCGATAAAGGAGGGGGATCGGAATGAGTCAGAATCAGGAAGAGAAAGAAAAAGAAAAAGAAACTTTTTCTTTCTCTTCCTGATTCTGACTCATTCCGAT
>NZ_CFAHBC010000053.1:0-10405 GCF_983179755.1 Brotaphodocola sp.
GTACGCACGGTGGTGTGAGAGGACGGCGGTTAGTCACCGCCTCCTACTCGATTTTCACAGAAAAATAAAAACGAAAGAAGAGGGAAAACATTATGAAGTTGAGTTCTTTGGTAAAAGAGATTCCGATCACAGAAATGCAGGGACTTCGGATTGGAAATGCACAGGATTTTGAGGCGATGACCGGAGTCACGGTTCTGATATTTGATGAGGGCGCAAAAGTGGGAACGGACATCAGCGGAGGCGGTCCGGCGTCGAGAGAGACTCCTCTGACTTCCCCGATCACGGCGGACAATCCGATCAATGCGATTGTGCTGTCGGGAGGCTCTGCATTTGGTCTCTCTGCAAGCGACGGAGTCATGCAGTATCTCGAGGAGCATGAGATCGGATATGAGACTGGATTTGCAAAAGTTCCGCTCGTCTGTCAGTCGTGCATCTACGATCTCGGAATCGGACGTTCTGATATTCGCCCGACTGCGAAGATGGGATATGAGGCATGTGAGAATGCAGAACTCAACCAGCCAAAGAGCGGAATCATCGGTGGCGGAACCGGAGCAAGCGTTGGAAAAATCTACGGAAGAGAGTATGCAACGAAGACGGGAATCGGAATCTGTGCGGTTCAGATCGGAGAGCTTCAGGTCGGTGCAATCGTTGTGCTCAATGCGCTCGGAGACATTTTTGATCCGTCGACCGGGGAGAAGGTTGCAGGTCCGAAACTGCCGGGAATCGAGGGATTTGCGGACAGCAGAGAACAGCTCTACAAGCTCAGCGTGAAGACCGATCTGTTCTCAGGAAAAGGCGGAAATACGACAATCGGTGCGATTGTCACAAACGGCGATTTTTCCAAGGCAGAGCTCAACAAGATTGCGTCAATGACGCGCTGTGGCTATGCGCGCTGCATCAACCCGGTCGGCACGATGGCGGACGGAGACTCGATCTATGCGGCATCGATCGGCAAGGTTTCGGCAGATTTAAACATGGTGGGAACTCTGTCTGCGGAAGTCATGGAGCAGGCGATTTTGACAGCAGTGAAAGAGTCCGCAAAGAATTAAGGAGTCATAAAAATCTAAATCTGCAAAGCCTTTTTCAGATCGAAGCATCGATGAAACGAAAAGAGTACTGTGAAAAACGATTTTCCCATATACTGAAATCAGGAAAAGGAGATCTGCTGTCATGGAAGAAAAGAAGGAAATCCGCTCTCACTCCTGCCTGATGTCGAATCGAAACAGTGTGGCGCTGACCGGGGTGAGGGAGGTTGTCTCGTTTGACGAGAATCAGGTAATTATGGATACAGACCTCGGTCTTTTGACAATAAAGGGGAAAGATCTGCACGTAAGTCGGCTGACGGTGGAAAAAGGAGAAGTTGATGTCGATGGGACGGTCGATCAGCTCATTTACTCCTCGAATGAGGCTTACCGGAAAGAGGGGCAGTCTCTTCTCGCCCGCCTTTTCCGATGAGTTGGATTTGGGAGAGAAGTGCAGGGCAGATCGGCACACTGTTTAGCGAAGCTGTTTTTCATGAGACACATGCATGCTGGCACAGTCTGGTTGTCGGAGTTGTGCTGATGATGGTCTATGACATTTTTCGGCTCGTTCGCCTTCTTGTGAAGCACCGCGCATGGCTGATCGGGGTGGAGGATGTAATTTACTGGGTGTTTGCGTCATTTACCGTGTTCGGACTTTTCTATCTTGAGAATGACGGAGCCCTCCGCTTTTACATGATCGGAGCTGTGATTTTTGGGATGATTTTGTATGATCGAATGGTCAGTACAAATTTTTTTAGAGTATTGAAAAAGGCTGGGAGATGCTTTAGAATAAAGATACGAAAAAAAACACAGAAACAGAGCAGGTGATGAAATGGGCAGGCGGAAGCGTGTGCGCAAAAAGAAAAAAGATCGGTGGAGCAATCGCCTTGCGATCATCGGAATCACCGTGGTTGTGGCGAGTCTGGCTTTTGCAGTAAATGTAAAAAGCACCTCGATGAAGAAAAAGGATCTGGAATATCAGGTAAAGGAAGCATCTCTGATCAAACAGAAAACACAAGAGGAAGAACGGGCGAAAGAACTCGAAGCATACCGGGTTTATGTACAGACCAAACAGTATATTGAGCAGGTTGCAAAAGAAAAACTGGGTCTTGTCAATCCGGATGAGATTCTTTTGAAACCATCTGAGAAAAAAGAGTAACAGGGCATAGAATCCTCTCCTGTCACATATAATGTGGCTTAGGAGGGGATTTTTGTGTGGAAACGGGAACGACGCCGGGATATGGCGGATGTGAATATTTATACGGCGGGAAGGCTGAGCGGAATGGCGCGTTCTCTGGGTTTGTTGGCGCGTTCCTGTCTGGATGGCATAGAGGGAGAAAAGGGGCTGACGAGGGAGGATGCCCAAAGCGCAATGCAGATGGCACGGGCGATGGTGTGCGGGGATTGCAGTCGCTGTAATCTTTACAGCAGCAGCGAGAAGTCGGATAGCTATTATCTCTACTACCTGCTTCATGCGTTTGAACAGAAAGGTCAGGTCGATGAGGAGGACATGCCCAGACTTTTTCTTGAGGCATGCCGGAGAAAAGAGGATTACATGGCACAGCTGAACCGAAATTTGGGGCGGGCATCGATGAATCTTGAGTGGAAAAATCGTTTTCTTGAGAGCCGTGACACGGTTATGGTACAGTTTCGGGAGCTTGCGGTGATTCTCGATGAGTTTGCTCACCAGATGGAGAGGGCAACGGATGTGACGCAGGCGAAGGAGGAGACAGTTCGCAGGAAGTTTCACCTTCACCGGATCGCTGTGGAAAATATGCTTCTTCTCGAGTATGAGAATCACCAGAGGGAGGCATATCTGACGGTTCATGCGCTCGGGAGGCGCTGTGTCACGGCAAAGGAGGCGGCGGAACTGTTCGGTGAGGTTGTCGGCGGAAACTGGTACGCCCCGCCGGATACGAGGACGCTGATCAATCGACAGAGTGCATCGATCCGGTTTGCAGAGTCAGGGCAGTACCAGATGCGGTACGGGACTGCGCGGATTCCAAAGAGCGGGGAGAGTGTCTGCGGGGACAATTACGTCTGGTCGGAGCAGGTACCTGGTCAGGTGATTTTGGGACTCTCCGACGGGATGGGGAGTGGAACGAGTGCGAGTCAGGAGAGCGGAAAGATTGTCGAGCTGATTGGGCAGTTGTTGGAGACGGGATTTTCTGCCCGCGCTTCGATGAAGATGGCAAACACGGTTCTGCTCTTGACAGGCAGACAACAGCATCCGGCGACGATTGATCTTGCCTGTGTCGATCTGCATAATGGAGTGCTTGAGGCGATGAAAATGGGAGCGGTTGCGACGTTTGTGCTCAGCGATGGCAAGGCAGAGATCCTTGAGGCGGGTGAGCTTCCCGCCGGGGTTCTGCCGGGAGCTGAGCCGTCCCTGCTCTCGCGAAAACTCTGGGATGGAGATCGAATTGTGATGATGACGGACGGGGTGTTGGAGGCCTGTCCGGGTGTATACAAAGAACAGTGTATGCAGGGTTTTCTCGAGGAGGTTTCCGCAAAAAGCCCGCAGGATCTGGCCGAGCGGATTCTTGACTTTGCGAGCCAGGACGGAGGACGGGACGACATGACAGTGTTTGTCGCGGGAATCTGGAAAAAGCGCTGAAAGAAAAAGCAGATAAAGAAAAAGCAGATAAAGAAAAAGCGATCAGACAGCATATCGTTTGAGATGTGTGTCCGATCGTTTTTTTTGCAAAGTTTTTTGCAAAATTGGAGATTTTTTGTATAATGAGGGTTGCATATGATTGGATATTAAGTGAAAATTGGAGATTTATTTTGAGGAGACATCAAGAAAGAGGAGAACAGTTCAGTTATGAAAAATAAGGTGATTCGGTTTATCAGAGAGACTCATATGCTGAAACCGGGGGATCGGGTGATTGTGGCAGTGTCGGGAGGGGCAGATTCGATCTGTCTTCTTTCGATTCTCGATCAACTTCGCGCGGTGATTCCGGTTTCTCTTCGTGTGATTCATGTCCACCACGGTCTGAGAGGAATTGAGGCAGATCGCGATGAGGCGTGGGTGCAGGAAGTCTGCGGGCGTATGGAGATCCCGTTTTTTTCGGTTCATCGGGATGTGCGCACCTATGCCGGGGAACATGGAATGTCGGAGGAGGAGGCAGGACGTGTTCTGCGCTATGAGGCATTTGAGCAGATGGCAAGAGAGTGGGATGAGGAGAGTTGCAAACTTCATTTGCTTGAAAACCCTGCAAAAATAGCGCTTGCCCATCACCAGGAGGATCAGGCGGAGACGATTCTTCACCACCTACTTCGAGGAAGCGGGCTTCGCGGGTTGTCCGGCATGCATCCGGTTCAGGGACGCAGAATTCGTCCGCTCCTGTGCGCAGGGCGCGAGGAGATTCGCGAGTACTTGAAGAGCCAGAAACTTTTCTGGTGTGAGGACTCGACAAATGAGTCCGGCGATTACACTCGCAACCGGATTCGCAGGGAACTGCTTCCGCTGATGGAGAGTCTCGTGAATACGCGGGCGCAGGAGAATCTTTTGCATGCGGGAGAGCTGTTTGAACAGGCGGATGAGTATCTGGAACAGCAGGCATTTGTTATCTGGGAACATGCCGGAATGGAGAATGCAGAGGGCGAGGAGGATGCGCCCACTGGTGCAGTTGCAGGAATCGCGCTTGACGCATTTCGGGGAGAAGCGCCGATCATCCGCTCCTATCTGATTCGGCTTTTGCTCGACCACGCGCAGCCGGGATGGAAGGACATCACGAGACGCCATTTTGACGGTCTTGATCATCTCGCATTCGGCTCAGTTGGGGGCAGTGCGGATCTTCCGGGAGATCTGCGCGCGCAGACCGGATACCATTATCTCTGGATCTGTAAGACAGACAAAAACGGCGAGAGAGAAGCAACAGAAAAGGGAAAATCAGGGGAAAACAAAGACAAAAGTGAGGAGATTTCCGAGGAGAAAAATCTGGAAGAAAAGAAACTTCCGACCCTGCAAATGCGGATTTTTCCACATGAAAAAGGTGCTGAATTTCCGAAAAACCTGTATACGAAATGGTTTGATTATGATAAAATTAAAAGTGCACTTTCGGTACGTTTCCGTGAAGAGGGTGATTATCTGAGTATTCCGGGCGGAAAGCGAAAGGCGATAACCCGATACATGATCGATGAGAAGATTCCGAGGCATCTGCGCGATCAGATTCCGCTTCTTGCTGAGGGCAGTCATGTGCTCTGGGTGATTGGGTACCGAATCAGTGAATATTATAAGATTACGGATGATACAAAAACGGTATTAGAGGTAATGGGAATATTGGACGGAGGAGAATGAAATGGAAGATAAGATTCGTGTTCTTTTGACAGAAGAAGAGGTTAATAAGAGAATCAGTGAAGTGGCAGAGCAGATCAGCAGGGATTATGAGGGCAAGAGCCTTCATCTGATTTGTGTACTCAAGGGTGGAGTATTCTTTACCTGTGAGCTTGCAAAACGTCTGACTGTTCCGGTATCTCTCGACTTCATGTCGGTTTCCAGCTACGGTGACGACACCAAGTCAAGCGGAGTTGTCCGTATTGTAAAGGATCTTGATGAACCGCTTGCAGGCAAGGAGGTTCTGATTGTCGAGGATATCATTGATTCCGGACGCACGCTGTCCTACCTGATTGAGGTGCTCAAGCAGAGAGGACCGAAGAGCATTCATCTGTGCACCCTTCTCGATAAGCCGGAGCGCCGTGTGAAGAAACAGGTTAAGGTTGATTACACCTGCTTTACAATTCCGGACGAGTTCGTTGTAGGATACGGACTGGATTATGCTCAGAAATACCGCAATCTGCCGTTTATCGGTGTGGTGGAACAGTAGTAAGACGGTATAGGTATAAGGAGGACTTGATAAGTGAAACAACAGACGTATCGAGGCACCGGGCTTCTGGTGCTCTTACTGCTGATTGCAGCTTTGTTTTTGATTCGTCTGCCGGGACAGAATGAGCAGGGAGAGCTGAGCAGTCAGCAGTTTGAGCAGGTTCTTGACGGTGGCGGAGTCCAGATGCTTGTGATTCATCAGAATGAACAGGTTCCGACGGGACGTGTTCAGATGCAGACAAGCGATGGAAGACAGTATGAGACCTATGTCTCCGATGTGAAGAAGACCGAGGAGATGCTTCAGGAAAAGGGAATTGATTTCACAATTCAGAATGTCTCTCAGAGCAGTTACTGGATGAGCGTGATCTTCCCGGTTGTGTTGTCGGTCGGCGGAGTTGCACTGATCATCTTTATGATGAATATGCGCGCCGGAGCCGGTGGCGGTGGAACGAATGCCAAGATGATGAATTTTGGAAAGAGCCGTGCACGGATGACACACAACAGCAATGTGACATTCAAGAATGTTGCAGGTCTTCAGGAAGAGAAGGAAGACCTCGAGGAGATGGTGGATTTCCTGAGAAACCCGCAGAAGTACACCGGAGTTGGAGCGAGAATTCCGAAAGGTGTGATCCTTGTGGGACCTCCTGGAACCGGTAAGACTCTGCTTGCGAAGGCAGTTGCAGGAGAGGCGGGCGTTCCGTTCTTCTCGATTTCCGGTTCTGACTTTGTGGAGATGTTTGTCGGTGTCGGTGCTTCCCGTGTCCGCGACCTGTTTGAGGATGCAAAGAAAAATGCTCCGTGTATCGTTTTTATCGATGAGATCGATGCCGTTGCACGTCGGAGAGGAACCGGTATGGGCGGTGGTCATGATGAGAGAGAACAGACACTCAATCAGCTCCTTGTTGAGATGGATGGTTTCGGTGTCAATGAGGGCATTATCGTGATGGCGGCGACGAACCGTGTGGATATTCTTGATCCGGCAATTCTTCGTCCGGGTCGTTTTGACCGCAAGGTCGCAGTCGGTCGCCCGGATGTGAAGGGACGCGAGGAGATCCTCATGGTTCATTCCAGAGAGAAACCGCTCGCTGAGGATGTGGATTTACAGCGTGTCGCTCGGACAACTTCCGGATTTACCGGAGCAGATCTTGAGAACCTGATGAATGAGGCGGCAATCCTTGCAGCTCGCGAGAACCGCAGTTACATCCGCCAGAGTGATATTGACCGTTCCTTCGTAAAAGTCGGAATCGGTGCAGAGAAGAAGAGCCGTGTGATCTCCGACAGGGAAAAGAAAATCACGGCTTACCACGAGTCAGGTCATGCGATCCTCTTCCATATTCTTCCGGATGTCGGACCGGTGCACACCGTCTCGATCATTCCGACCGGAGTTGGGGCAGCGGGTTACACAATGCCTCTGCCGGGGGACGATGAGATGTTCAACACAAAGGGCAAGATGCTTCAGGATATCATGGTGTCCCTTGGCGGACGAATCGCCGAAGAGATCATTTTCAAGGATGTGACGACCGGAGCTTCCCAGGATATCAAGCATGCGACGAAGATCGCGCGCGCGATGGTGACTCAGTACGGTATGTCCGACAGGATCGGTATGATCGATTACGGAACCGATGACGATGAGGTGTTTATCGGACGAGATCTCGCTCATACGAGAAGTTATGGTGAGGGTGTTGCCACTGAGATCGATGAGGAAGTAAAGCGAATCATCGACGAGTGTTATCAGAAGGCAAAAGAGATTATTTTGGAATACCGCGATGTTCTGGATAGTTCCAGTGCCCTGCTGATCGAGAGGGAGAAGATCGGTCAGGAAGAGTTTGAGGCACTGTTTGAAAATCGGAAAGTCAACCTGAGCAAGGAAAGCTAAGAGATTAGGAGATTTGAGAGGGGAGAGCACGTTAAGTCGCAAGAGAGTGAGATGAGACGACAGAACTAGACAACATGTACAAAAAAAGTTGTAAAATTTGTGCATGTTTGTGCACACTTCGGATGAGGTTTATGGTACTATAATTAGCGTAAACCCCCCAATACATTATATAGTTTTTTGCTACACCCCATAAGAAACGAAATACCTTCTCCTGAAAGAGCCAGCTACCCCGCTGGCTCTTTCGCATTTCTGGATTTTTATTTTACGTTCATCATGTTGTCGTGATTCTGGAGTTTCTTTTTAAAAATTTCCCCGTGTACAGAAAACAGAGCGATCCTGTTTTTGAGTTTGGAAAAAGAGTTGTAAGTTTTCAGATAATTGTATACAATAATAGAAGATATAGTTAAAAAAAGATTGAAAGAGAAGTAGAGCAATGATGGCAAAAGAAAAACGAATTAACAGACGAGCATTGTTTGCAGATGAGACACAGGATTATCGGATTCCGGAGGAACCAGATTCCGGGGAGATGACAGAACTGCGATTTCGGACGGGAGCGGGCGAGGCACAGCAGGTATTCTGTGTGGTGATGGAGACCGGCGAGCGTCTGGAAATGAAAAAAGTGGCTTCGGATGGACGGTTTGATTTCTTTCAGACGACGATGAGAGTCGGGGACGATGCCATTCATTATTGCTTTTTTGTGCAGGGTGAGGGAGACTCCTGCTTTTTTGGGCGACTCGGGGCGTCAAAGCATGCAGAACTCTGTGGACCGTTTGTGATTACTCCCGGCTTTCATACGCCGGAGTGGGCAAAGGGTGCGGTGATGTACCAGATTTTTGTGGATCGCTTCTGCAATGGAGATCCGGACAACGATGTGAAGGAGCGGGAGTACGTCTATATCGGGCGTCCGGTTCACAAGGTTGAGAACTGGGAGCAGAATCCGTCGACGATGGATGTCGGCTGTTTCTACGGCGGAGATTTGGCGGGGGTTTGTGAAAAACTCGATTATCTTCAGTACCTCGGTGTCGAGGTCATTTACTTCAACCCGCTCTTTGTCTCTCCGTCCAATCACAAGTATGACAGTCAGGACTATGAGCACATTGATCCGCATTACGGAGTCATTGTGAAGGATGGCGGGGAGGTTGTCGCAGAGAATGCGGTTTCCAATGAGGAAGCAACCTGCTATCAGAGACGCAGCGCCGATCCGGCAAATCTGACGGCAAGTGATCAGCTGTTTGCGGATCTCGTGAAGGAGATGCACGAGCGCGGGATGCGAGTGATTATCGACGGTGTGTTCAACCACTGTGGTTCGTTTAACAAGTGGCTCGATAGGGAGAAAATCTATCTGCATCAGGGCGGATATGAGGCGGGTGCTTATCTGAGCGAGAAGAGCCCTTACCGCAGTTTCTTTCATTTCAATAATGAAAACGCAAATGCATGGCCGGACAATGGAAGCTATGACGGCTGGTGGGGACATGACACGCTCCCGAAGCTCAATTATGAGGAGTCTCCGAAACTGTATGAGTATGTGATGAAGATTGCGCGCAGATGGGTCTCAGAGCCGTTCTGCGTCGATGGATGGCGTCTTGATGTGGCGGCAGACCTCGGTCACAGCAGTGAGTTCAATCACAAGTTCTGGAAGGATTTTCGTGCAAATGTAAAGCTGGCAAATCCGGAGGCGGTGATTCTTGCGGAGCACTACGGAGATCCGAGCAGTTGGCTTCAGGGCGATGAGTGGGATACGATCATGAACTATGATGCGTTCATGGAGCCGTTGACGTGGTTTCTGACTGGAATGGAGAAGCACAGCGACAGCTCAAACAGCGCGCTCTACGGGGACGGGGAGAGCTTTTTCCGCTCGATGCACTATCACATGAGCCGGATGCAGGGACAGTCGGTGATGACGGCGATGAACCAGCTCTCGAATCACGATCACAGCCGTTTTCTGACGAGAACGAACCAGATGGTCGGACGAATCGGAACGATGGGTGCGGAGATGGCATCGATCGGCGTGAATTACGGAGTCTTCCGCGAGGCGGTTATCGTTCAGATGACATGGCCGGGAGCGCCGACGCTGTACTATGGAGATGAGACCGGAGTCTGCGGGTGGACCGACCCGGATAACCGCAGAACCTATCCATGGGGACATGAGGATTTTGAGCTGATTGAGTTTCATCGATATATGATTGACCTGCACAAACGCCTTCCGGCGCTTCGCAGAGGTTCGGTCAAGGAGCTGCTTGCGGATCGCCAGCTGATCGCCTACGGGCGGATGCGCGGGGAGAACAGGTGCGTGATTGTGATCAATAACCGCAGAGACAGCCGTGTTGTTCATGTGCCGGTTTGGGAGCTTGGAATCTCGGATCAGGAGACATTGACGAGAATGATGCTCTCGCATGCGCAGGGCTACAATGCCGGACAGATCGCCTATCACGCGGAGGATGGCGTGCTGACGCTTGAGCTTCCGGCGAGCAGTGGAATTCTGCTGACGACAGGGCGGTATTGAGATTCGGAAGGAATGGCAAATGAAATCAGAGTGGTTATGTTAAAAAATTTGAAAAAACACTTGATTTTTTGAAAAATCCATGATATGATTTTACTCGCTTGTTAAGGTCAGTATGGATGGGTTCCCGAGTGGCCAAAGGGGGCAGACTGTAAATCTGTTAGCTGTGCTTTCGGTGG
>NZ_CFAHBC010000054.1:0-9825 GCF_983179755.1 Brotaphodocola sp.
CAATAAATATTGATTAAGAAAATTCATATATAACTCCAGGTAAGAAATAGCTGAAATTTAAATGAACAACATATGGATTATGGATAAGGAATCGATAAAATCGACACGAACAATCAATCATTGAATCACTTGACTTATTGGGAAGGACATTGAGATACTATGAGAAAAATTTCGGATCCTGAAAAGCGCCATGCCTACATTGAAGAATATCATCTTCAGGATTACATGGATTTAGATCTGATGGAATTATCGGAACTATGTTTATTTGAAAAAAATGAATATCTGATTCACGCAGGCGAGATTTCAGACTACCTCTATTTCATGGTGGAGGGACAGGTCATGATATTCTCCTACACCTCAGATGCCAAAAGCACCTGCATCAATTACCTGCGCGAATCCTCTCTAATCGGGGAATCCGGCTCTCTCTGGCAACATCCGCCGACTGCGAGCGTCCGCGCTCTCACGCCCTGCGTCTGCGTCATCATCAGTCTTCCCCGCTACCGCAAAGCACTCTTAAATGACATCCGCTTTCTCCAAAATGTCGGGCTGATCCTCAGCTATCGTCTGAACAACGAAATTCATGTCACGAACTCACTGATGGAGCCGATGGAACTGCGTCTGGCACGCTTCATCCTCGAGCACACAAATGAGCAGAACCTCTTCTCGTTTCAGCTGACGACCTGCGCGCTGATCTTAAACACGAGCTATCGCCACCTGCTTCGAACCATCCGCGGATTCTGTGAAAGCGGACTGATAAAAAAAACGCATGGCGGATACCTGATTCCGGACCGCTCCCGTTTAGAAGAATATCTAAATCAGCAGTCGACTTAATTGTAGCTTCTTCCATGCACCAAAAAGCACCGATCTCTCAGTACTCTGAAAAACCGGTGCTTTCATTTCGTTTTTGCTATTTAATTTTCAATCTTCTATCGGTCTTTCATCGTTTTATTGTCGATTTATTTCCTAGTCCAATTTTCTAATCTCCTATCAGGATGCAACTTGGATACAATCTCCCGTTGACTTTCTTGAAGAAATTTAGGAAAGAAGTCGATTCAGTCGCTTAGGACTCCATACGGTCTACCTTCGATGCTCTCGCCTCAACCTCTTTCTTCTGGATATCACCAGGAGCCTGCTCGTAGCGGGAGAACTCGTACTCATAGACACCGATTCCGCCTGTCATCGAGCGCAGGTCGGTGTTGTATCCGAACAGCTCAGACATCGGAATATCTGCCTCGATCACCTGTTTGCCGTGATGATCGGAATTCATGCCGAGCACACGACCTCTTCTGCGGTTCAAATCGCCCATGACATCGCCGGTGAACTTATCCGGAACGGTAACTTTCAGGGATGCGATCGGCTCAAGCAGAACCGGATTTGCCTCCATGAAGCCCTTCTTAAATGCCATCATTGCAGCGGTCTTGAATGCCATCTCGGAGGAATCTACCGGATGATAGGAACCATCTACAAGAGTTGCCTTCACGCCGACAACCGGATATGCTGCAAGCGGTCCTCTCAGACAGCTCTCTGCGACACCCTTCTCAACTGCCGGGAAGTAGTTCTTCGGAACGGCTCCGCCGAAGACTTTCTCCTCGAATACATACGGCTTCTCAAGGTCACCGGACGGCTCAAATTCCATCTTAACATCGCCATACTGACCATGTCCGCCGGACTGCTTCTTGTATTTGCCCTGTACGCTGACTTTCTTTCTCAGCGTCTCGCGGAATGCAAATTTCGGCTTGCACAGCTCAATCTCAACCTTATAACGGTTCAACAGCTTGCTCACAACAACTTCCAACTGCTGATCACCGATTCCATAGAGCAGAAGCTGGCGGTTCTCCTTATCGTTGACGGACTTGAGCGTCAGATCCTCTTCCATCAGCTTTGCAAGAGCACTCGATACCTTATCCTCATCGCCCTTTGTCACGGTCTTATAACGCATGTATGTATAAGGTGTGGAAATCTGCGGTTTGTGGTATACGATCGGAGCTGAACGCAGGGCAATCGTATCGCCGGTCTGGGTCACAGCAAGTTTTGCAACGGCTCCGATATCACCAGCCTTGAGCTCTGGAACCTCGATCACATCTTTACCTCTGAGCAGGTAAACCTTTGCGATCTTCTCCTCAGCGTCCTTGTTGACGTTGTAAATCGTGCTGTCCGGTTTCAGAACGCCGGTACAGATCTTCATCAGAGAATATTTTCCGATAAACGGATCTACGACGGTCTTGAAGACTCTTGCAGATAAAGAAACCTCATCATTATACTTTGCGGTGAAACGCTCTCCGGTAGAGACATCCACACCGATACACTCAAACTTGTCCGGAGACGGAAGATAACGGTCAATAACCTGCAACAGAGTCTTGAATCCCTGGCAGTTCACACCGGAACCCATCAGAACCGGAACGATCGAACCATCTATCACATGTTCCCTCAGAGCGCCCTGAATTTCCTCAAGCGTAAATTCTTCGCCGGAGAAGTAGCGCTCCATATATTCCTCACAGGTCTCTGCAACTGCCTCGAGCAGTGCGTCACGGGCGATACCCAGATTCTTTTGGGAATAATCAGGAATCTCACATTCTTCGTAATCACTCAGATTGGTGAAACGTCTGCCTGCCATCTTTACCACATTCACATAGCCGACAAACTTTTCATTTTCGCGGATCGGGAGCTGGAACGGAGCGATACATCTTCCGAATCTTCTCTCCAGTTTCAGCACGAGCTCACGGAAGCTCGCATGATCGTCATCCATGTTGGTAACGAAAATCACTCTCGGCAGGTGTAACTTATCACAAAGTTCCCATGCCTTTTCTGTACCCACTTCAATTCCTGCCTTGCAGTTTACGACGATGATCGCGGCATCGGCCACACTGGCTGCCTCTTCTGCTTCACCGACAAAATCAAAATATCCCGGTGTATCTAACACATTGATCTTCATGGGGCCGTGATCTCCGACATACTCCAGCGGGATCATGGAGGTAGAGATTGAGAACTGACGCTTGATCTCTTCTTTGTCATAGTCACTGATGGTATTTCCATCTGCAACTTTGCCCATACGTTTGGTGACTCCGGTTACCAGTGCCAGCGCCTCCGCAACCGTCGTCTTACCGGCCCCGCCATGGCCAAGCAGAACGACGTTACGGATCTGTTTCGTTCCATATACGTTCATAAAATCCCTCCTGTTAAATTAGATTTTTGTCTTATGGATATATTTTACTAAAAATTTTGTAAAATTTCAAGAGTTAAATGCAATTTGCACGAAAAAATTTTCGTATTTTTCTGATCTGTGGGAAGGTTCGTGAAATTACGAATGTTTCTGCGTTTTTTATCATGCAGATACGCCAATCTGCGCAATCCTGTCAGACGTTATCAAGGACAACGACGTGTTTTTTTGGCAAAATCTGCTCCTTTCCCTGTACCATACAAATTTTTCCGTACAGAAAATTCCCATCCGTGTACCACAACATCATCATTACTTTAAAGTGATGAATCGTTGACATTTACTTTCACATACGATAAAATGGTCTTGTTTCCTATTTATTTTGTGATTTCCTATTTATTTTCCTAGTTTATTTAGTTGTTTGTTTTTATTTTAGATTTTTTATTCGGAATTTTTTGTAGTTGTTTGGATTTTCGGATTTATTATTTTATTTTATTATTTAAATCAGGAGGATTTTCCAATGATAGATTCCACGTTTGGATTTATCGGTTTTGGACTGATCGGAGGCTCGATCGCGAAAGGAATCAAGCGAACCAATCCGAGCACCCGTATTATGGCCTACATGCGCACACGCGCAAAACTGGAGCAGGCACAGCGTGACGGTATCGTCGATCTGATCTTGGACGGTCCATGCGAATCGCTTCGCGAGTGTGACATTGTCTTTTTATGCACTCCGGTTGAATACAATGCCAGCTATCTCTCTGAGATTCGCCCTTACCTCAAGCCTGGTGCAGTCCTGACTGATGTCGGAAGCACGAAGAGCGATATTCACAAAGTTGTGACCGAGCTTGGCATGGAGGATGTCTTTGTCGGCGGTCATCCGATGGCAGGCTCCGAGAAGACCGGCTATGAGAATGCGACTGATCACTTGCTTGAGAACGCCTACTACATCATCACTCCGACTGCCAAGAGCCGTAAGGAGGACGTTGACCGCATGGTTGAGGTTGCAAAAGCAATCGACTCGATCCCGATTGTCCTCGACTATCAACAGCATGACCGCATTGTCGCTGCAATCAGCCATCTTCCTCACCTGATTGCGTCCAGCCTTGTCAATCTCGTCAAGGATTCCGATGATCCGGAAGGCAGAATGAAACTCCTCGCCGCAGGCGGTTTCAAGGACATCACCCGAATCGCCTCCTCCTCCCCTGAAATGTGGGAGCAGATCTGTATGACAAACACCGGCAACATCATCGATCTGATGGATGACTATATTGAGGCGCTCTCCCACATCCGAGACGAGCTTCATCAGAAAAATGGAACGGCAATCTACGACCTCTTTGATTCCTCCCGCAGTTACCGCAACTCCTTCACCGAGCGCGCAAGAGGTTCTGTGACTCCGGATTATTCCTTCACCGTTGATATCGTCGATGAGCCAGGTGCAATCGCCACACTTGCCTGCATTTTAAGCGCAAGAGGCATCAGTATGAGCAACATCGGAATCAACCACAACCGCGAACACGGCGAGGGTGCTCTGCGAATCACCTTCTATGATGAGAACAGTATGAATGCCGCATGGACACAGTTGAAGAAATACAATTATGAACTGATCAAAACGCCGTAACAGGGTCTTAAACAGTTAAAAACAAAGTACACATCTCACTACATTTTAAAACAGGGGGTTATCGATAGTTATGAAATTTACAAGATCAAACGGACTTCACGGTAAAGTCACGATTCCGGGAGACAAATCCATCTCCCACCGCAGCGTCATGTTCGGTTCGATTGCAAAAGGCGAGACCGAAATCACCAACTTTCTTCAGGGAGCAGACTGTCTCTCCACAATCTCCTGCTTCCGCGCAATGGGAATTGAGATTGAGAATGACGGAAACCGCGTTCTCGTTCACGGAAAGGGACTTCATGGTCTCACAAAGCCGAATCACGTCCTCGACTGCGGAAACAGCGGCACAACCACCCGCCTGATCTCCGGCATTCTCTCTGCTCAGAATTTCGATGTTACCCTGACCGGTGATGCCTCGATCCAGAAGCGTCCGATGAAACGAATCATGGATCCTCTGTCCCTGATGGGTGCCGATATCCGAAGCATCAATGAAAATGGCTGTGCCCCGCTTGCAATCTCCGGTCGTCCGCTTCACGGTATCCACTATCAGTCTCCGGTGGCCTCCGCCCAGGTCAAATCCGCAATTCTCCTCGCCGGTCTCTATGCAGACGGAGAGACCCGTGTGACCGAGCCTTATGTCTCCCGCAATCACTCTGAGCTGATGCTCTCCCACTTTGGCGCTGATGTCCACACCGAGGACACGACTGCAGTGATCCGCCCTGTGAAAGAACTCTACGGACAGAAAATCGAAGTGCCGGGAGACATCTCCTCTGCCGCCTTCTTCCTCGCTGCCGGTCTTCTGATCCCGGACTCCGAGATCTTGATCAGGAATGTCGGCATCAACCCAACACGAGACGGTATTCTGCGTATCTGCAAGGATATGGGCGCTGACATCACGCTGCTCAATGAAAAGACAAGCGGAGAACCGACCGCCGACCTTCTTGTGCGCTCAAGCAGACTGCACGGCACCGTGATCGGTGGATCTGTGATTCCAACTCTGATCGATGAACTGCCGATGATCGCTGCAATGGCATGTTTCGCTGATGGCGAGACGATCATTAAGGATGCTTCCGAATTAAAGGTTAAGGAATCCAACCGCATTGCTGTCATGGTAGAGAACCTCTCCGCAATGGGCGCCGATGTGGAAGAAACTGAGGACGGAATGATTATCCGTGGTGGAAAGCCTCTGCACGGGGCTGTGATTGACAGCCATCTCGATCATCGAATTGCGATGACGTTTGCGATCACCGGATGCATGGCAGAAGGCGAGACCGAGATTCTCGGAGCAGAGTGTGTCAATATCTCCTATCCGGGATTCTACGACGATTTAAAACGTCTCTCCAAATAGGCAAAAAATAAGCTGAAAACAGGAGGACAAGCAGGAGGAAGAACATGGATTCTTTCCTCCTGTTTTTTTCTGTTTTTTCCTATTGTTCTCTCTGCCTTTCTCCTTATCTTTCTCTCTGTCTTCTTCCGTTTCTTAATTTTCTCTTTCGTTTTCTTTGCATATTCTTTCCATATTCTTTCATTCGATCTCAACTTCCCAAAAAGCCTTGGCAATCCATTTTTCCTATTGTATAATAAAACCCGTGAAAATTTAATATTGAATTAGGAGACGAAGAATGAAAAAGTACACACGATTAAAAGCACTGCTTTTAGGCTGTGTCTGTGCACTCACCACAGCATTCTCTGCTGTGCCCGCACGGGCTGATACCATTGTTGCCTCTCAGGATGCTCCTTCGGGAAATTCGATGTCCAACGCGATCTCGGTAGATGGGACAAACACCACCTCCACCGGACCGACACTCTGGGTAGTCGGAGATTCCACCGCGACCTCATTCAGTGACACCAACTACTACTCCCCTCGCTATGGCTGGGGAACCCAGTTAGGTCTCTACATCAAGGGCATCAACATTCAGAACCTTGCCGTTTCCGGCGCAAGCTCCAAGAGTTACGTTGATATGAGTCAGTATCAGCAGTTGATACAGAGCGTTAAGTCCGGAGATTATGTTATGATCGGCTTTGGTCACAACGATGAGCGCGCAGAACTTGGACGTTACACCAATCCGAACGGTTCTCCTTCCACCAGCGGTTCGTTCCAGTATTATCTGTATGAGAAATACATCAAACCGATCCGCGACAAGGGCGCAAATCCGATTCTTGTCACCCCGATTGTCCGCAGAAACACCGGAAACAATTACACCGGAGAGAGTGGACACATCACAACCACGGTCAAGAATGAGGAGGGAACATTCGAGGGCGGAAACTACGCCAAGGCAATCTGGGCAGTCGGTGTCGGCAAGAGTGTTCCTGTTCTCGATCTGACTGCACGCACAAAAGCTGTCTACGAACAGCTCGGTGCAGACGGTGTCAAGAATCGTCACGCGTGGACTTCTCAGCGCGAGGTCAGCATTGATAACACGCACACGAACCTCTACGGCGCACAGTGCAACGCCTGGTTCATCGCTGATGAGCTGTTAAAGAGCAACAGCGATTTAAAGAACTATGTCGTAGCAAACCCGCAGGTTCCGCAGTTCAATGACAGTGCAATCAACACCTCATATCAGGGAAGTTCTTTTACTGCACCGACGACACTCAGTGCTCTCTGGTATCAGGCAGGCGACTGGAAACCGACCGTATTCGGTGACATCGACGGACCGGAGTATTTGAACAACCTCTACTTCAGCCTGCATCCGGAAGATGACGGTTCGATCCGCATGGCAGTCGGTGAGCCTTCCGGCGGTGTCCGCTCTGCCTCTGTCGGTAAGATTGCACAGAACAGCGATGGTATTGCGATGTATTATCAGGCAGTTCCCTCCAACCGGAACTTTACACTGTCTGCTGATATGACGATTAACAGCTTCGGCAAGAACAATCAGGCTTCGTTTGGTCTGATGGTTCGCGATGATGTCTATCTTGACACGATCTTAAACGACACGCTCGGCGATTACGTTGCAGCAGGTCCGCTGATGCTCGGATCAAGTTCTCCGTGGAACTGCTTCGCCCGCAAGAATGGCGAGCTGACTTCCGGCGGTGGTCTTGTAAAGGGCTACAATGCAGGAGATACCGTGCACGTTGAGATCCGCAAGGGTCCGGACGGATACACCTGTGTATTCGGCGAGAATCCGGCAGTTTCCGCAGGATTTGACTTCCCGCTGACTGCGATTGATTCCGACAATGTATATGTTGGTATGTTCGTATCAAGAAATGCAGATGTAACCTTCCGCAATGTCAATTTGACGTTGCAGTAAATATTTACAACATTTACAGGAAGCAAAAAATCCCCTTCCATACAGAAATGGATCTGATCAATTTATATCATCCATCTTCTGTGTGGAGGGGGATTTTCTTTTGACTTGATCTTTTACTTTGATCTTTCAGAACTTTATAGCTTATGTGAACATGGGCAATCTGAATGTGTGGAGAACAATTGATCGAATTGTTCTATGCAATGCAAAAACGGCGGGGAGTCAAACTCCCCGCCATCCTTGTATCAATCCCTTACGGAATTTATTTATTGATTTGATTACGATTGATTACTGATTCAGCAGTTCTGCCGGAACCTCAGCACCCTCAACCAGGGCACCCAAGTTTGCTGCATCCTCGCTGAAGTAGTACCACTGATCGCCAACCTTGTTCCAGCCAGTGTACATTCTTCCGAATGTGCCGTCATGCTCGGCGTGCAGGTAGTACTTGTTGCCGTTGTTCTCGAACCATCCAGATACCAGATAGCCGTTGTCAGTGAAGTAGTACCAATCGGTCTTACCCTGCCATACTAAGTTGTACCAGCCAGACTTCGCATAGCTGTTATCGGTGTAAGAATACCACCAATCAAGAGACTCGGAAGCTGTTCCATGATCAAGTATCCACTGACCACCCTTGATGGTACCGCTAGCGGAGATTGCAGTGCTTCTGCCACTTCCGTTACCGCTTCCACCTGAAGAACCAGAACCGCCACTGCTTGCTCTCAGAACAGTAACAACTACTGTTGCGCTGTCACCGTATGCAACCTTGGTGTTCTCGAAACGAGACTGAACATAGTAGTTATCTGGAACTTCCAGATCAATCTCATCTACGGAAAACTCTGCGATCTGACCCTTAGTACCCTTCTTGGTTACTTCCTGAGTCTTGATCTCATTACCTCTGTACTGATAGCTGATGATCAGAGTAGCATCTGCCATCTCAACCGGGGTTGCCTTTTTCTGAAGTTTGATTGCTACAACACCATTCTCAATTGCGTAATCCTGATCTTCCACAAGCTCATAGCCATCCGGAATATTCAGCATACCTGCTGTAAGAGACGTTGCATCCTTATCAACACCAATAACCTCAAAGGTAATCTTGTTGCCGTCTGCATCATAGTATACAACCGTTACCTTTTTCAGTTCTCCCGGATTCGGGTCAACCGGATCTGGCTCTGGAGTCAAAGAATCCTGCTTTACAATCGCCTCATAGGTTACATATCCTACTCCATCGATTACTTCTCTATCATTGCTAACTTTCTCAAATGTAAGTTTGTACTCATCATTTGTCTCAATGGTCTCACCAGTAGTGCTAACCTTCCAACCTACAAACTTCCAGCCTTCTTTTACAGCTACCTTCGGTAAGATACACCATGTATCCGGATCATCATAGTCGATCGTACTATCAACATCAGCACCATCTGCGATACCCTCGCCATGAACCTTAACAGTAACGATTGATTTTTCAATCGTTACATCCTCTTCTACAAGTTTAACCGGAACGTACCATCTTACTTCGTTGATATTCTCTGCATACTCTACCTTGCAGTCAACGTACTTCGGATTTTCTGCATCTACCGTATACTCAACTCCGTCTACGGTTACTGTATCATTCTCCAGATCATCTGCAGTCAGTGTTACAACACTTCCCTCTACTGCCGTTACATGCTGATAACCCTGCCATACCGTCTTTCCATCTTCGGTGTAGTAGTACAGACCTACGGTTACGTCCTTCTCGGCTGCCTTCTCTACTTCCTTAACCGGAACGTACCATCTTACTTCGTTGATATTCTCTGCATACTCTACCTTGC
>NZ_CFAHBC010000055.1:0-9131 GCF_983179755.1 Brotaphodocola sp.
AGATTGATTATATCTTATTAGCCACTACTGTTACAACTATAGTTTATCACAACATTCTTTTAAGACAAATCCGGCAATACAAAAAGGACACTCTGCTGACGCCACTGTTTGCAGGAGTGGAAGTCATCATGGAGGTTCTACTGCCATTTATTACAGCCAGAATCATTGATGAGGGGTTAAATGGAGAGAATCTCTCCGCCGTTTATCGCTACGGCGCACTTATGGTTGTGATGGCAATGCTCAGCCTGCTGTTTGGTACACTCGCAGGAAAATATGCCGCAAGCGCATCGTCAGGCTTTGCCTGCAACCTGCGAGAGAGCTTGTATGAGAAGATCCGGACCTTCTCGTTTTCCAACATCGACAAGTTTTGCAGAGGGGTAATTCAGAAGTGCACGCAAAATCTCCGCAAACGTCGACATAAATTTGCAGAAAGAAAGTGTTTTATTTTGTTATCGTAATTGCAAGGCTATTATTTATGAACAAAAGTATGATTTTTATTCATTTTCTAAATTTTATACTTTATTTTGAGAAATTTAGAAAAAAGTATTTCATTTTTTTGGTAAACTGTGGTATGATGTCTGAAAACAGAGCTTGAGCTGGAGTTAAAGATGGAACGAAATAAAATTTAAAATTTAAAACATTCTGAATCAGACTCAAAATAAAAATGAATTGGAAAATGAGGAGGAAACGATTATGGCATTTGATATTACACCTTATGTAGATATGAGTCCGGCACAGGTGCGTCAGCTGATTCGTGAGGGAGTGATCGACTTCCCAACCGCTGGTATGTGTCGTGGATATGCACAGGCAAACCTTGTGATTCTTCCGCCGGAATATGCAGCAGATTTTGAAGAGTATGCAAATAAAAATCCGTTTCCGTGCCCGATTCTTGAGATCGTAAAGGGTACCCCGGACACTCATGCAATGGGAGAGGGTGGAAACATCTGTACCGATATTCCGAGATACCGCATCTATGAGAACGGTGTCTTCACAAAAGAGCTGACTGATGTTTCCGATTATTGGAAAGAGGGTTATGTCGGCTTCCTGATCGGATGTTCGTTCTCGTTTGAAGAAGCGCTGATTCGCGAAGGCATTGAAATTCGCCATATTGCACAGGGCAGAAACGTGCCGATGTTCAAGACCAATATCCAGACCGTTCCGGCAGGTCCGTTCTCCGGTCCGATGGTATGCTCAATGCGCCCGATGACACCGGAGAATGCACAGAAGGCTTATGACATCACGGTCAAGATGCCAAACGTTCACGGCGCACCGGTACAGATGGGTGATCCGGAGAAAGTCGGTGTCAAAGACGTCATGAAGCCAGATTATGGCGAGGCAGTTGACATCTATGAGGGCGAGATTCCGGTATTCTGGCCGTGTGGTGTGACTCCTCAGGCAGCAATCGAGAATGCAAAACTTCCGATTGTCATCACCCATGCACCGGGGCATATGTTCATCACCGACATTCCGAATGCAGAGCTGAACGATTATCTGGAAGCTCGCAAGCACAAGAAATAATGGAATCATGCACAAAGCTGGTACATGCGCCGACATGAAGAAATTACCGTGTTCTGCGGTTCTGATAGAAAAATCCTTATAACAGTTATCCAAAATATGTATGAGACTTTCGTATCAAATTAAGATACAATAGGTTTGGAAGAAGATATTTTTACAGATGAATGGAAAGGAAGTCAAAAAATGTTTTTGGGAAATGATGAAGTGAAATTTGAATTTGCACATGTCGGAATCAACGCGCAGACCCCGGAAGAAGGAGAACGCATGAAAAATTTCTTCACGGATGTGATGGGATATCACGATTACCGAGAAATCCCAGCGTCATTCTTTACCGTTGATAACAAGATGGAATTGATGAAGAAAATGGGAAAGGGAACGATGGGACATCTCGGATTTTTCGTCAACGACATGCCAAAAGCAATCGAGTATCTTGAGTCGAAGGGCTATCCGGTTGATTATGACACAGCAAGATATGAGGAAGATGGAAAGACGATCCGCCTGATCTTCATCAAGGAGGAGATCAATGGATTCCGCATCCACATTACGGTGAAGAAAGCACCGTTTTATGTAGAAGCAGAGAACTGAGATCTCTCAGAACAATCTAAAACCATATAAAAAAGAGTATGCCTTGGTACATTCTCGTTCCGAGTGCATATCCTTGCAAAAAAGCTCCCGCCCCTCATCAGGATTCACGAAATATGAATTCCATAAATGAGAGACAGGAGCTTTTCATATGCTTATGCTTAATACAACCACCGATATTACTCTACGGTTACAGACTTTGCAAGGTTTCTCGGCTGGTCAACGTCAAGACCCTTTCCGATTGAAGTGTAGTATGCGATGAACTGCAATGCAACGATGATCGGGAATACCGTGAAGCGGTCATCCATATTCGGGATACGGATGTGGATATCTGCAAGATTCTCATCCACAACCGCGCTTTCCTTTGTCAGGAGAATGATGAAAGCACCGCGCGCCTTGACCTCACGGATGTTGGAAATTGTCTTAGCGAACACATGTTCCTGTGTCGCAATTGCGATGACCGGAACGTTGTCGGAGATCAGTGCGATCGTACCGTGCTTGAGTTCTCCCGCTGCATACGCCTCCGCATGGATGTAGGAAACCTCCTTGAGTTTAAGCGCACCCTCGAGAGAGAATGCATAGTCAAGACCACGACCGATAAAAAACGCATCCGGATGATTAATCAGATGAACTGCAAGCTCGTGGAAGGTCTCTTTCTGTGCAAGCATCGTCTCCATTGCAGGAATCGCATCGAGGAGATCGGAGAGGAAGTCTTCTGCCTGTTTCTCTGTAAACTTTCCGCGAACAAGAGCCATTCTGCATCCTACCAGGTAGAGCGCTGCAAGCTGTACGGAATATGCTTTGGTGCTTGCCACAGCGATCTCCGGACCTGCATGGGTGTAGAGCACGTAGTCGCTCTCACGCGCGATTGAGGAACCTTTTACATTGACAACTGCAAGCGTCTTAGAGCCATACTGATGAGCAAGGCGCATCGCCGCAAGTGTATCGATCGTCTCGCCGGACTGGGAGATGATGATCACCAATGTCTTCTCATCGATCAGCGGATCTTCGTAACGGAACTCAGAAGCAATGCTTACTGCTACCGGAATCCGAAGCAGAGGTTCCATCATTGCACGCGCAACCATACCGGCATACATTGCTGTACCACAGGCAACGATGTGGATCTGGTTGCAGTTTGTAAACAGATCATCCGGAATCTTGTCAGCCGTGAAATCCGGGAGACCGTGGCTCATTCTCGGCAGGATCGTGTTCTTCATGGCATCTGGCTGTTCATGGATCTCCTTCATCATAAAGTGCGGATAGCCGTTCTTCATTGCAGCATCCATGTTCCAGTTGACCGTCAGAATTTCCGGGGTAAACTTCGTAAATGCCTCATCGAGATTGTAAACCTGCACCTTGTAAGGCGTCAGCTTCACGATCTTTCCCTCCGGAACAACGAAATACTGGTTCGTGTAAGGAATCAGCGCAGTCAGGTCAGACGCAACAAGGGCACCGGAGTGCGTGTAGGAAGCTACAAGCGGGCTGACGCTTCGGACCGCATAAATAGAACCCGGCTGATCGTCAAACATGATACAGAAGCCGTAAGAACCGCGCAGCTTCTCCTGAAGTTTGCTGATTGCTTTGAGCGGATCGCCATCATAGAGCGAGTCGAGTACCCATGCAGCAACCTCACTGTCGGTCTGGGAGATCAGTCGGTCTTCTAAATGAAACTCCTTGGTCAGCTCATGATAGTTCTCAATGATTCCGTTGTGAATCAGAGTCACGCGTCCGGCGCGATGCGGATGCGCATTCTGTTCGGTTACACCGCCGTGGGTTGCCCAACGCGTATGACCGATTCCGCAGTGGGATGCCCCCTTGATGATCTCATCACAGTATTCTCTGAGTGCCTGTACTTTTCCAGTCTTCTTCGCAAGACAGATGCTGGAATCCTCCATCACAAGAGCAATTCCTGCACTGTCGTAACCGCGGTATTCCAGCCCTGCAAGTCCATCTAACAGAATTTTACGAGCATCTAAAGGTCCTGAGTATCCAATAATTCCACACATAATATTAATATCCTCTCTTTACTGTCTTAGTTGTCTTATCTTTTTTTCTTTGTGTTTTTTATTTTTTCGTACAAAAATAAAACCACAAACCTGTAAAAGGAATCTGATCGCTTACGATTTTGATAGAATCTGACTTTTTTGTTTCGGTTATCCGACAGTTGTTTTGCAGTTACCCGCATATTTTGTCGAATATACACGCCCGAAACGGCATGGGAGAGCACCCGCCGAATTTTCGATATTCTCTCCACCTCGTTAACCCTGCATGCAGAAGACGATTGACATTTTTGATATTTCAAAAAGATATTTTTGTTTACTGATCGTCCATTCACGAACCTGCACAGGGTGCCTGGCGCTTAGCTTTGCTATTTAACTTCTGTTCCTCCTTCTCACAGATCTGCCCCTTATTATACTAGAAGTCCCCCCCTTTCGTCAAATGTTTCACCAGTCAAAATAGGGCTTCCTGCGATTTTTTATGAGTTTTTCATGAGATCTTCAAGAAATCTTAAAAAATTTCTTAAAGGATTGTCTCTGTATTTCCAGTTTTTTCTATGCTACAATAATATATCGAAAAATCAGAAACCAGGTGCGTAGTGGAATGAAAATAGACAAAAGAAAAATATATTCCATGATTGGGACAATGTCCCGCATGGCGATTGCAGATCGAAGGAAATATGCGGCAGCGGGGTTGATGCTGATGTTTGGGTGTGGAACAGCTGTACTCGGTCATCTCTGTCCGATTTATCAGCCGGAACCGGTTGTTGAGGAGGTACTTGCCACAGAGGAAGAGACGGACTGGGAGACCGAGGATGATACGCTCGCTTCAACGGAGGTTGTCGAGGCGGACGCAGGATGGCAACCGGTTGTGGATGATCTGAATCTTGCTCATTACTTCCCGGATGGTGCAGATCAGACACAGATCACGCAAAGTCTGGCAGGACAGATCTTTAAGACGCTGATGACTCATGATGAGAACTGGATCAGCCAGATTTATGACATGTCGGATGTCACCCCGGCACAGATGGCACAGAAACTCGGAAAACCGCAAAGTTCGATTATGGGAAAATATAATCCTGAAGACAACCGACAGAACAAAGATGATCCGTCTACCTGGACGATCAATTCGTTCAAAAACATCCGTATGACGGCAACGGATGGCGATGGAAATGCGATTACCCCGTATTCCAATGTGCGGGAGATCATGTCGATGGCAAATCTTTATACCTATTATAAGGGTGTCACGGATTACGATCTCTTTCTCTCCTATGCGAAGGCACTCTGGGATCAGTCTCATTCCTACACCGTCAGCCTATCGGATGTCTATTACTGTGATGGCTGTATCGGAGAGGATGCTCAGTTGAGACAGAAGGAAGAACTGGAAAAAGAGGCGAAAAAGGAGGAGAGCGGAATTTCCTATGAGGAGGCCTTTCTCGGGGCTGAGAAAGGGGCAGAGAGTGAAGAAGCAGAAGCTGGAGCTGTGTCGGGAGAGGATCTCATCGATACGCAGGCTTCTTCTGGCTCTACGTCTATGATTGTCTCAAACAAGACTTCTGAACAGAGAGCTTCTGAGGAGGCGTCCCGCGCAGAGTCAAAGCAGGCAGCCTATGAGTCTTCTGTTGCAGAACAGGAGGCGAGTCGGGCAGCGGAAGCGACAACAGCGGGAATGATTGTTTCCAGTAAAAAGGCATCCTGGCAGACCTCTGCCGATCAAAATCAGGAGACGAACATGTCCTCGAACAAGTCCAGCTCTGAAAGTTCTTCTGCTTCTTCAGATTCTTCAAATACAGAGAGTGGTGGATCGACAACAGAGCCTTTGGCAACCATGACAGCGACAGAGTCGGATGCCGTTCCCTCTGCGACGGTGGCGCAATCTCAGGTTCAGGCGCAGACTCAGGCTCAATCTCATGAGGTTGCATCGGATTCGAAGTCAAAGAGCTCAAAGTCAGGAACTTCCTCTTCGTCGTATTGCCCGGGTCATGTGGATCTGATTATCCATATGAAGATTACCGGACTCAATGAGAAAAATCAGAATCTATTTGTGAAAGATTCGATTGGGAATGATCCTGCGAACCTTGGGGATCCGGAGACGGAGTGGCGTGGATGGGATGAAGCCGCGATGACAGCAGTGCGTTCTCTTGCCTCGCAGGACTGGTTTGAGAAATATGGATTAACCATATCTGCGATTTCGGGAAGAAATGCGCTGACAAGTGCAGAAATCGAGGCATATATGGCACAGCTTCCGGCAGGATTATCCGAGGAGCGCCTTCGTATCATCCGTTTTGCACTGAATTCTGTCGGAAAAGTCCCTTACTATTGGGGTGGAAAAGCATCTGCTCCAAATTATGCCGGAAACAGCTTCGGAGTTCTGACAACCGCTGATTATAAAGGACGAGTTTTGAAAGGACTTGACTGCTCCGGCTGGATCGGCTGGGTATACTGGTCTGTAACCGGAAAACGTCTCCCTTACGAGAGCACATCGGGACTTGCCGCTACCGGAACGAGCATCAGTCGAGACCAGTTAAAGCCGGGCGACATCATTATTCGCACGGGAACAGACGCCCATGTGATCATGTTCCTCGGATGGACTTCTGACGGAAGAATCCAATGTATTCATGAGAGCAGTGCCTCGGTGAACAATGTGACCGTTGCCGTCCGCGATGCAAACTGGCCTTATTATCGCCGACTGATCAATGATTGATAAACATTGAAATCGCAAGAATCAGAAACAGAAACGTAAGTTAGTTATTAAATGAATGAAATTGGGAGGACAAAAAATGAGATACGGAGATGACAGACAACCGTATGAGGAAGATGAACTTGACCGAATGCGAAGACGAAACCAGAATCGGGGACGTCGATCCTCGTCTCGCAGATCTTCTTCTGAAGATGGACGAGATCATGATTATGCGCAAAGTAGAAACAATCGAACATATGATCGATACGACGATGAGGACACACCTGGAAGTCGAAGCCGTTCAAATCGTTCAAACAATTATTCCGGTGGTAGAAATACAGGAAGAGCAGGAAGACGACGCCGGAGAAAGAAGAAGGGAAATGGCATCTTAATGGTGCTTCTGATTGCTCTTCTCTTGTTCATCGGATATCAGGGTGTCTCCATGTTTCGCGGTGGCGGATACTGGACAATCGCTGTGTTTGGTGTTGATTCCCGAGATGGAAACCTTGGAAGCGGGGCGCTTTCGGATGTCGAGATGTTGTGTAGCATCAACAAGAAGACCGGCGAGATTCGCCTGGCATCTGTTTTCCGTGACAGTTATTTGAGAATTGATTCCGATAACGACTATGACAAGATCAATGAAGCCTATTTCAAGGGTGGTCATGAGCAGGCGGTATCAGCTCTGGAATCGAATCTGGACCTCTCGATTGACGACTATGCGACATTTAACTGGAAAGCCGTTGTCGACGGAATCAACATCCTTGGCGGTGTTGATCTGGAAATCACGGATAAAGAATTTGCTTATATCAACTCGTTTATCACAGAGACTGTAAATTCCACCGGAATCGGATCGGTTCAGCTCGAGCACAGCGGAATGAATCATCTTGATGGTGTCCAGGCTGTCGCCTATGCAAGACTTCGTCTGATGGATACAGATTTCAACCGCACAGAGCGTCAGAGAAAGGTACTCGGTCTTGCAATGGAGAAAGCAAAACATGCAGATGGCAAAACACTGAAAAATCTGGCATCTGCGATCTATCCGGAGATCTCAACAAGCATCGGCTTAAATGATCTGCTCACATTTGCACGTGGGGCAAGGAAGTATTACATCGGGCAGACTTCCGGTTTCCCGTTCTCCCATCAGGAGATGAAGATCGGAAAGAAGGCTTGCGTCATTCCGACGACTCTGGAAAGCAACGTGATCCAGCTTCACAGTTTCTTGTATGACGATGAAAATTTTACTCCGTCTGCAACGGTTCAGACCATCAGCAATCACATTGCGGAAAAGACCGGTCTTGGTCAGCCTGGAAAGGATACGGAATCCGGAAAAAACATCGGCGCTGAGGGGAATACCGGTGAGAATTCCGGTTCTTCCAAAAAGAAGAATTCAGAGACTCCGGCTGAGAATGCAAACGATGCCGGAAATGGAAATAATCAGAATGTAGAAAACAGTTCGGAGAACGCGGAGAATACCGAAAATGCAGATAATAACGCCAATGCATCCTTGGAGACTTCCAGTTCAGTTTCCTCCACAATCGAAGCCTTAGATCCGTCTGAGGAAGAAAAAAACAATGGCAAGGAGGAGACAAAATCAGCGGTTGTCGCTTCCCCGGCACCGGAAAGCTCGGATACCGTGACCGGACCTGGTGTAAAGAAAGAGAATCCTTCTGAAACGCCGGGAAATGCGCAAGGAACGAATGCGATTTTGGAAGCTCCGGGACAAGCCTCTGGAGCCTCCGGAAATTCTACTGATGGTCAGGCAGGATCGGAAAACGGAGGTCCTGGTGCTCAGAGCCCGCAGTAGGTGAAACATTAGTTATAAGGAAGAAAAGAATTTATGTTTTTGCTCGAGAGTCAGATGGGACAGAGAATGTCTTGTCTGGCTCTCTGTCATTTTATACATGTAACCTTATTGTGCAGGAAGTGTCTCTTTTATTTATGATCTGGTTGTTCAGAAAAAGGTTATATGTTATTATGTTCTTTAATGAATAATTTTTAAAGAAAGAGAAAGAAGATGAAGTAAATATGCATCTAGAAGGACTAATTGTTGGAATTTTTACATTTCTTGTTATTGGACTTTTCCATGGAATTGTGGTTAAAACGGAATATTATTTTAGCAAGAGTGTTTGGCCGGTATTTTTAATTTTAGGAATGATTTTTCTTGTATTGTCCTTATGGATTGAAAATACAGCAATTGGAAGTGTTGTAGCGGTACTTGGTGTTACCTGTCTTTGGAGTATTAAAGAGCTTTTTGAACAAGAACGGCGTGTTCAGAAAGGCTGGTTTCCAGAAAATCCAAAACGCAAAAGAAAAGAATAGTTTCTGATGACGACTATATCAGCAAAAAAGGGTAGTAG
>NZ_CFAHBC010000056.1:0-8141 GCF_983179755.1 Brotaphodocola sp.
CCGGGCGGATTCCGGACTTGCACCGGTTAGAAACGTGCGCCGCCGGGCGCACTCACACAAAAAGGGGTAGCCCACATCTGGGCTACCCCTGCATTATAAACACAAAACTCTCAGTTTTTAAGTGGGAATTGATGTCAATTCCCGTCGTTTCGGGCAGTTACACAAACAGGATCGGCATTATCCATCCGTTTCCACATGATCAACGCATCCTCGGTCGGATTATGGTAATATCCCTTTCTCACAGCTTCCGCCTGAAATCCCCACGACTCATAGAGATGGCGCGCCGGTGCGTTGCTCTCCCGAACTTCCAGGCTGATGGCGCTCACCTGCTCAAATGCAGATTTTTCCATCATGCTCTTCATCAGCTGTCCTGCAATTCCCTTTTTGCGAAATTCCGGTCTTACCGCGATTCTCTGCACCTCGCCCTCCCCGGCGAGAATCCGAAGATTGCAGTATCCGAGAATCTGTCCGTCCTGGGCGAACACATAGTAGGTGTCATAGGCGCTGTAAAGCCCAGATTCGAGAAGTTTATACGACCAGTTTTCAGAAAAACAGATCCGCTCAAGCTCTGCCACTGCCTCGAGATCTGCCTCCTCCATCAGGCGAATCATGCCTTGCCCTCTCTCTGACTTCCATCGCCAACCGAATGACCCGCTGCGAGCTCTGCAACCTTGCCCTGACGCTTTGCCTCCTCAAGCTCTCGCTCTGCCTGTGCCTTGCGCAGATAATCCGGCTTGTGCTCCATCGCCGTCTCGGTCTTTCCCTCTGTAAAATAGACAGCTCCAAGCACGGCAACGCTCGCGCCTCTCTGTCTGGAACACTGAGCCGGTGCAAAGGAGAATGGAACCTCCAGATTTTCTTTTAAAATCTGTGCGTTGACCGGAACACCATCCCCGAGCAGAATCACGCGCTCCCCGTACTTGTTCAGCTCTCTCGCAAGCTCTCTCGTATCCATCATGCACGGCTCCATCACCGTCTCAAATTCCTGTTCAAACCGATAAACTCCGGTATAAACCTGATTGCGACGCGCATCCATCATCGGACAGATCAGTGCAGATGTGCCATAGAGATTGTATGCCATTGCATCGAGAGTCGGCACATGGATCAACGGCTTCTTCAGTGCAAGACCGAGTCCCTTTGCTGTCGCAGACCCGATTCTGAGTCCCGTAAACGATCCCGGACCGCCCGAAACCGCAATCGCATCGATCTCACTCAAATCAAGCTCAATCATCCGACACACCTCATCAATCATCGGAAGCAGGGTCTGCGAATGTGTCTTCTTAAAATTGACGGTGTACTCCGCTGTCACGACCTCGTCCGTGACAACTGCCACTGATGCAACGAGAGATGAACTCTCAATTCCCAAAATTTTCATCATCAAATCCTCTCATTTTTCAATATCGCTTTTTTATCACTTTTTTATCACTTTTCTTCTATCGTTCAACCTTTCAAACCGGGCAATTATCATCTAAGAAACCGTGATCTTTCGGTAATCAAAGCCCTGTTCGAGATCTTTCTCGATCTGAATGTGAATCACATTGTCCGGTAAGATCTCCGGCACGAGCTGAGCCCACTCAATCAGGCAGACTCCCTCTCCGTAAAAACAGTCCTCGTAACCGATCTCATCCATCTCGCTCACATCCCCGATCCGGTATACATCAAAATGATAGAGCGGAAGTCTTCCGTCCTCATACTGCTGTACAATCGTAAAGGTCGGGCTGTTTACCGGTCCCTCAATTCCGAGACCTTTTGCAAATCCCTGAGTAAAGACGGTTTTTCCGACCCCCAAATCTCCGTCCAGACAATAAATCTGTCCCGGCTGTGCATTCCGTCCCATCTCGAAACCAAATGCATAGGTTTCTTCCGGTCCGTTTGTTATCTTCTCGATTTTTTCCATCTCTGTCTATCCCTTCTATCGCGCTTCTATATCTCTCTTCTATAATTTCTCTTTATATTTTTCTTCTCTGTTTATCCCTGCCTGCTTCTGCTCATCTTTTCGATCAGCCTGCATTTTGCCGGTTTTCTCTCTTATCTTACTTTTATTCTACTTTTTCTGCATCCTTTTGATTCTGAACATGCAGTCTCTCACTTTTCTTTCGTCTTCATCGTCAGGGAAATTCTCTTTTTTGCGAGATCCACACTCAGAACCTTCACTTCCACAATATCCCCGACACTGACTGCCTCGAGCGGGTGGCGGATATAGCGATCCGTAATTTGAGAAATATGAACGAGACCGTCCTGATGAACACCGATATCCACAAACGCACCAAAATCAATGACATTTCGCACCGTTCCCTGAAGAATCATCCCCGGCTTCAAGTCCTTCATCTCCATCACATCGGTTCTCAAAATCGGTTTTGGCATCTCCTCTCGCGGATCTCTGCCCGGCTTCTCTAATTCCTTCACAATATCTCGCAGAGTTACCTCTCCGATGCCAAGCTCCCCTGCCAGCTTTCCATAACCGGAAATCTTCTTATTCAGACCAGAAATTCCACCCTTTGCAAGATCCTCCACTCCATATCCCAGCTTTTCAAGCAATTTCTGAGCCGGTCCATAACTCTCCGGATGTACAGAAGTCGCATCAAGCGGATTTTTCCCTCCATTGATTCGCAGAAAGCCCGCGCACTGCTCATACGCCTTCGGTCCGAGTTTTGCCACTTTCAGAAGCTGTTTTCTCTCCGTAAATGCACCGTTTTCCTCGCGGTAATCCACAATGTTCTTCGCGATTGTCTTCGTGATTCCGGAAATATATCCGAGAAGCGGAGCGGAAGCCGTATTCAGATCCACACCGACGCGGTTTACACAATCCTCCACGACACCTCCAAGTGCTGTGCCTAACGTCTTCTGGTTCATATCGTGCTGATACTGTCCGACTCCGATCGATGCCGGATCAATCTTCACAAGCTCCGCAAGCGGGTCCTGAAGGCGTCTTGCAATCGAGGCTGCACTTCTCTGCCCGACATCGAAATTCGGAAATTCCTCGGTCGCCAACTTGCTCGCAGAGTAAACCGAAGCTCCCGCCTCGTTGACAATTACATACGAAACCTTCTCCGGAATCTCCTTCAACAACTCCACAATGATTTTCTCCGACTCTCTCGATGCAGTTCCATTTCCGACCGAAATCAAAGAAATTCCATACTTGCGAATCAACTCTTTCAGTACCTTTTTCGATTCCTCAACCTTATTCTGCGGAGCAGTCGGGAAAATCACCGTCGTGTCGAGCACTTTTCCCGTCGGATCAACGACAGCGAGCTTACATCCGGTTCTAAATGCCGGGTCCCAGCCGAGAACCACTTTTCCCGCAATCGGAGGTTGCATCAGAAGCTGCTGCAGATTTTTTCCAAAGACATGAATCGCCCCTGCCTCCGCCTGCTCTGTCAAGCCTGCGCGAATCTCTCTCTCAATCGCCGGTGCAATCAGACGCGCATAACTGTCTTCCACTGCCTCCTGAAGGATCGGACTCGTATACGGATTCGGATTCTTCCCGTGAATCACCTGACGTTTAAGATAAGCCAGAATCTCATCCTCCGGCGCTTCAATCCGGACACTCAGAATCTTTTCCTTCTCTCCGCGGTTGAGCGCAAGCACACGATGACCCGCACACTTCCTGATCGGCTCCTGATACGCATAATACATCTCATACACCGATTCCTGCTTCTCATCCTTTGCAGTTGAGACAATCAGACCCTTTTCCGTCGTCGCACGGCGAATCCAGGCCCTGTAATCTGCCTGATCGGAAATATGCTCCGCAATGATGTCTCTCGCCCCGTCAAGCGCGGTCTGAACATCCGGCACTTCCTTTTCCGGTGCAACATACTTCTGAGCCACTTTTTGCAGATCCTCGTCCGTCTTCTGAAGAAGAATCAGATTGGCAAGCGGTTCTAAGCCCCTCTCCTTCGCAATCATCGCTCTTGTTCTGCGCTTCGGGCGATACGGCAAATAGAGATCCTCAACCGCAACCATCGTCTGAGCAGAGCGAATCTTCGCCTCAAGCTCCGACGTCAGCTTTCCCTGCTCCTGAATCGTCGCAAGCACTTGCTCCTTCTTCTCCTCAAGACCGCGCAGATATTTGAGACGCTCATCAAGATTTCTCAACACCTCATCATTTAAAGATCCCGTCACTTCCTTGCGGTAACGGGCAATAAACGGAATCGTGTTTCCCTCATCAATCAGGCGCACCGCTGCCTCCGCCTGCTTATATCCAATTTGCAATTCTTCCTGCAAAACCTTTATGATATCCATATGCTCTTATATGTCCTATCTGATATTCTATTCTCATTTTAAATATTTTTCTTGTATTTTGTGGAATTTTCTGATCAGAAAATTCCGTAGAATATTGTACCTCATATCAGATTCAGATTCAAGTCGACCCTTGAGGTTGATTTCTTTTTGTGTTACAATGGCGATACTATTTTTACTAAATAATCAAGAACACATAAGAAAGGTATTTTATTTCATGACACCATCTGAATCATCAAAATCTGCATTTCATATATGTGCCACAACCAGCCTGCTCTGCGGAATCCTCGGCATTTTTTCATTTTTCTACCCACCGATTCAGCTGATTTTCGGCTCCTCCGCACTGATTCTCGCCTACGTTTCAAAAAACAGCGGTTCCCTGCACGGCTCCGCAATCGCCGGAATCATTCTCGGAGTCCTCTGCATCATCAGCAGTTTTGTAATTTTTAAAGAGTATATCTGGATCATGGATCTGCTCGACGATCCCGCTTCCTCGGCAGAGATCAAAGAAATGATTCAGACCTACCGCGATCTGATTGAGCAGGCACTCCCGCTTCCAACCACCTGACAAGATTTATTCAGGAACAATTTTCCCCACATTTCTTAATCAGAAAATCTGTCGGGAACGTTTCACCCAAACTCAGAAAATCTATTAAATTTTTGTTATATCAAGGCAACAAAAAACACCGGCATTTTCCCTGAATTTATTACAGAGAATATGTCGGTGTCTTTTTTGAAAAAATTGAAAATGTGCAAATTTGAACTTACTCTATCTCATGTCCAGCTACGCCGTACACAGAGTCGGTCGTACACAGGTTGCAGAAGCGAGAAAGATTTCGCAAACCCGTGTGAGACGTCGGTGTTTAGGTCGCGTGTTTTGCGACCTTATGCACCGTTACGTCGAACCCGGAGTGCGAACGCGTTTGCGGAACTTATCTCGCTGGCGCAACCGTAAACCGCGACTTTTTAGATTCTCGCGCGGATAAACTGAAGCACCTCTGCCTCTAACTCTGCCTTCTTCGCCATAAACGTAGCCTCCGGCATCTCCTCCGTCACAAATGCGAACTCTCCGGTTCCGTCGAGAACAATCTTCTCAACCTCTCCGAATGCCTCCTCAACCGTCTTCTCCTTGTCTGCAAGCGTACCTGCGACACGAACAAAGTAGCGATGACGAGAAGAAAGCATCGGCTCAATCTCAAGACGCTTTGCATCCCAGCCAAGACGAACATTGCTCTTCAGATTCTGTGCTTCCTCAATGATATCTGCGACAACGGCACTTGCAGTCGGGAGCTTTCCTGCACCACTTCCGTAGTACATCGAAGTTCCGAGCATATTGCCCTCGACGAGAATTCCATTAAATACATCGCTGACCATATACAGCGGATGATCCTTTCCGATCATCACCGGTGCCACCCATGCATGCACCTTATCGCCGTCAATCTGGCTCGTTCCAAACAGCTTCACGGAAGCGCCCATCTTCTCTGCATAGCGGAAATCCACATCCGTGATCTTCGTGATTCCCTCGGTGTAGATGTCCTCGTAGTTGACCTCATGACCGGTTGCCATAGCCGTCAGGATTGCGATCTTACGGCAGGTATCATGACCCTCCACATCTGCCTCCGGATTGCGCTCTGCATAGCCAAGATCCTGTGCCTCTTTGAGAGCAGACTCAAACGTTGCTCCACACTTGTCCATCTTCGTCAGGATATAATTCGTCGTGCCGTTTAAGATTCCGGTGATCTCCTCAATCTTCTCTCCATTCAGACAACGATACAGAGGGCGGATGATCGGAATACCGCCTCCCACACTCGCCTCAAACATGAAGTTTACGGATTTCTCGCGTGCGATCTCGAGAAGCTCAGTACCGTAAGCTGCGACAAGTGCCTTGTTGGAAGTCGTCACATTTTTTCCCGCAAGCAGACATGCCTTTACGAACGGATAAGACGGATTGAGACCTCCCATCGTCTCCACTACGATGCTGACCTCCGGATCTTCCTCAATCACCTTGAAATCATGGATGATCTTGTCTGCAACCGGGCTGTCCGGAAAATCTCTCAGATCCAATACATACTTTAATGCAACTTCCTCACCGACTGCCTCTGCAATCTTCTCTCTGTTCTGCTCAAGAACCTCCGCAACACCGGAACCGATTGTGCCATAACCCATGATTGCTACCTGTATCATTGTCTCTTCCTCACTTTTCTCTGGTTTTCCCAGCCCGCTTATTCTCTGGCCAGAATCTTAACGTAATGAATGCCCTGCTGTTCTTCAATCTCTTCCACCATCTTCGACACATTTCCGGTGTTGGATTTAACCTCGACAGACAGAGTCAGCGTCGCCACGCCGTTGACGGGAATACTCTGGTGAATCGTAAGAATGTTCGCCTTATAAACTGCTACAATGTGGAGCAGATCGGAGAGGAGTCCCTGCTCATCATCCATCTGAACCACAAATGTGACTGTTTTTCCCTTTGTGTTGTCATAGAACGGAAAAATATCATCCTTGTACTTGTAAAAAGAGCTACGGCTCAAACCGACCCGCTCTGTGGCATCCTGTACCGTCAGCGCCCGTTCCGATTCGAGAAGCCTTTTCGCCTCCACAACCTTCAACAGTACTTCTGGCACCGCTTTCTGCTTTACCACAAAATACTTGCTCTTTTCTTCTGCCATCTCTGATTTCCTCCGTCGTTTGTTCGTGTAACAAGCACACTTGTGCTCATGTGGAAGATATTAGCACAAAAAGAAACAGGATGCAAGCATTTTATAACATGCACCCTGTTTTTCCGTTACATTCCGATCCATTCGTATTATCGTTTTAATCTTCTTAGTCCTCGGAAGCCGTTCTTCGATCCGGACATCCCAGGCTCAACCAGCGCAGGTATGCACTGATAAACGGATCAAGCTCTCCATCGAGAACCGCACTCACATTTCCGGTCTCCTCACCGGTACGCAGGTCCTTGACCATCGTGTACGGCTGAAGTACATAGGAACGGATCTGGCTTCCCCAGCCGTTCTCCATGACCTCGCCTCGAATATCAGAGAGTTTCTCCGCATTCTCCTGCTGTTTGAGCATATACAGCTTTGCCTTCAGCATCTGCATCGCCTTGTCCTTGTTCTGGAACTGGGAACGCTCATTCTGGCACTGTACCACGATTCCTGTCGGAAGATGCGTGATACGGATTGCAGAAGACGTCTTATTGATGTGCTGACCACCGGCACCGCTCGAACGATAGGTATCGATTCGCAGATCATCCGGATTGATATCGACATCGAGATCCTCCTCGATATCCGGCATCACATCACAGGAAACAAACGAGGTCTGACGCTTGCCTGCCGCATTGAACGGGGAGATGCGCACAAGACGGTGCACACCTCGCTCGGACTTCAAATATCCAAACGCATTCTCTCCGTTGATCTGAATCGTCACCGACTTGATTCCTGCCTCATCGCCGTCGAGATAGTCGAGAACTTCAGTCTTGAAGCCCATCTTGTCTGCCCAACGACAGTACATGCGGTAGAGCATCCCACACCAGTCACAGGACTCGGTTCCACCCGCACCGGCATTCAGGCGCAGGATCGCATTGTAGCGATCATACTCGCCGGAAAGCAGGGTCTCCATGCGGAGCTTCTCGAGGTTGTGCTCAAGCTCGGCAAGCATCTCCTCAATCTCCGGAATCACGGATGCATCATTCTCCTCATTTCCCATCTCAATCATGACCTGGATATCCTCATACTGCTGTTCCAGCCCATGATAAAGTTCTACGGTGTCCTTGAGATTCTTGGCTTCCTGCACGAGCTTTGCAGAGCGCTCTGCGTTATCCCAGAATCCCGGCTCCTCCATAGATTTGTCTAACTCATCGATTCGTCTGACCTTGTTATCCAGGTCAAAGTGAATCCCTCACT
>NZ_CFAHBC010000057.1:0-7511 GCF_983179755.1 Brotaphodocola sp.
TATAGCGGATTTTTTAGGAAAATTCTACTGTATTTTGCAAAAAAATGAAAAAAAATTTTGGTGGTTTTTGAGAAAGTTTTGCCATGAAAGTTCTGAAAACTCAAAGAAAATACGGAAAATTGTAGAATATTTGTTAATGAATATGTAAGGAAGTTTAAGAAAATAAGAGGTGTCGGAAAACACTTTATCCTGTATAATGAAGTTGAGTATGAGAGGATTTTAACATACATGTGTTTGATTCGCTATCAGGAAACATATAAGAGCCTATGTGAATAGAACTATATGTGAATATATGCGAAAAAAGCATCCTGGGACGCAGATGAGAAATCTTGAAATGAGGGGAATTGTATGGGTGAACAGAAGGTGGAAAGACAGAGAGTCCCGATGATTCGGGTGAAAAATCTGTACAAGATCTATGAGGTTGGAACGAATAAGGTTTACGCGCTGAACGGTGTGGACTTTACGATGTATAAAGGAGAGTTCTGTGCGATTGTGGGACCCTCCGGATCGGGAAAGTCCACACTCTTAAATATGCTTGCGGGACTGGAGAAGCCGACAAAGGGCGAGATCATCGTCGCCGGGAAGCATATGGAGCGGATGAATGAGAACGAGCTTGTGGCATTTCGCAGAGAGAACGTTGGATTTATTTTCCAGTCCTATAATCTTTTAAAGACGCTGAATGCCGTGGAAAATGTGGCGCTTCCGCTCTCGTTTCGCGGAGTCTCCAAAAAGATCCGGAATGAAAAGGCACAGAAGTATTTAAAGCTCGTCGGACTTGAGAAGCAGATGAAGCACATGGCGAATGCGATGTCCGGCGGACAGCAGCAGCGCGTCGGAATCGCGAGAGCACTCGTCGTGAATCCCAAGATTATTTTTGCGGACGAGCCGACCGGGAATCTTGATTCCAAGACGACGATGGAGATTCTGAAGCTGATGCGGCGGATTGTGCGGGAGCAGAACCAGACGCTCGTCATGGTCACACATGACAATCATCTTGCGACGTTTGCGGACAGGCAGTTTCATATCGTGGACGGAAAGATTTTAAAGATCGAAGAACAGCATCATCCGGATCAGGAAGAAGATCAGGATAAAGAAATTCAGAAAGAGGAAATAAATTAGGGGGGAGGCAGGCGAAGATGAAAAACACATTTAGACGGTGGATCGCACTTGTGCTGACAGTGATATGGACAGTTGGATTTCTGGCAGTGCCGGAAGCGGGAGAAAGAGGAATCGGAAAGATACGGGCATTTGCGGATAATCAGTGGATTTTTACGGACAAGATTCCAAGCGGAAAGACGGGAAAGAGCATGACTGTTTCGTTCCGTTTGAGAAATAATTCAGGGCATGACATCAAGAGACTCGGAATCCGTTTTGATACAAATGGAGTTGATATCGGAGATGAGGACGAGGATGATTTAAAATACGGGTACGCATTTCCATTTGAGACGACAGATTCGACGTTTGAGAAGGTCAAGTCCGTCGGCTCTCTGAATGATCGCAAGGAGAAGACGGTCTCGCTGACTGGTCGCGTGCGCCGAGATCTTCAGAACGGCTATTACACGGTTCCGATTTCGGTGTTTGAGCAGGTCGACAGCAGTCAGGATGACGGCGGCTGGGTGGAGCTGACTAGTGAGAATGTCCGTGTATGGATTTCCGTCTCCACGAGCAGTACCGATGACGATGATGATGAGACAAAGACGTATGACTTTGTGCTCGGAGAGGGACAGAGCACACCGTATGGGACGTATCCGAATGTGCTGAATTTCTCGATCAATTTGAGAAACAACAGCCCGGCGACGGTCTATAACGTCAAGGCGAGCATCATTCTCGATGCAGACAGTGCAAAGTTCCCGTTTCGGATCAACGATGTGAATTACGACCGGATGTTTGAGAAGATTGGTGTGGATGAGGTTGTTCCGCTTGATTACAGTTTCGCGATCCGGCAGGACAGTTATACGGGGTATTATCCGATCCAGATGAAGATTTACTATTCCAAGAGTTCAACCGGAGAGGAGCTTCAGACGTTTGAGACGACGTTCTTCGTGCATATTACGAGCAAGCCGAAGGAGGACGAGCAGAACGATTTCAATGAGCATGACCGAACAAAGGCAAGACTCATCGTTGACGGATTTTCGACAGATCCGGAGAAGATTACTGCGGGCGAATCGTTTGATCTGACGCTTCAGATCAAGAATGCGTCCGGAAGTGTGTCGGCTTCCGATGTGCTCTTAACCGTAGAGTCGGAGAAAGCCTCGGACAGCCCGGTTTTCACAACGGCAGAGGGGTCCTCATCTGTCGCAATTTCTTCACTTCCGGCGGGAGGAACGCAGACCGTGAAGTTTCGCTTGAGCTCGCGTGCCGGAGTCGATCAGCGTTCCTATGCACTCACGATCAAGGCAAAGTACGACAGTCCGGAGTACAAGAATGCCGAGGACAGCATGTCTGTAGATCTCCCGGTGTACCAGATTCCAAGGTTGAATACCGGAACGTTTGAGATGATGCCGGATTCGATCTCGGTTGGAGAAGAGTCGAATGTGATGTTCGGAATCAACAATACCGGGCGCGTGACGCTCTACAATGTGATGGCGACGTTTGAGGCCGACTCGATTCAGAAGACGGATGCCTATGTCGGAAACATCAAATCCGGGGAGACGGGCAATGTGGACTGCATGTTGACAGGAATTGCGCCGACGATGGACGATGGAAAGATTAAGGTAACGATCTCCTATGAGGATGAGAATGGCAATGTCTCCGCGGTGGAGAAGGAGCTCTCTCTGACGGTGACGGAGGACTTTTCGTCGATGGATGATCCGATGAATCAGGAGCCGATGGAGCCGATCGAGGAGCCACCGACTGGCGTTTTAGGTATACTTACCCAGCACTGGATTGTGCTTGTGGTCGCGACCGTGATCGTGCTTGGAATTCTTGTGACGGTGATTGGACGAAGGATCTGGAAGAAGCGCAGAAAACAACACCAGGAAGCAGACGAGGACGAGAGCGAGGAGTAAAATAAACCAAAGGAGAAGAAAGAAGGAGAGGAAAGGATAGGGCATGAGATTTGTAGATCTTCTTGGAATGAGTTTAAATAGCCTGCGCCGGAGAAAACTTCGGACAGCCTTGACGGTTCTCGGCGTCGTGATCGGAACGTCATCTGTGGTTGTGATGATGTCACTCGGAATCGGCATGAAAGAACTGAACCGGGAGATGATCTCTTCCTATGGAAGTCTGACTGCGATTACTGTGTATGGACAGGATGCGTGGGGCGACAGTTCCAGCTCGGATAAGCCACTTTATCTGACGGATGATGTCGTCAAGCAATTTTCCGGGATGGAACACGTCAAGAGTGTATTTCCTCTCCTTGAAGTCAATGCGATTTTTATTCAGGGAAAATACACGATGAGCACAAATCTCACCGGTGTGCCGGATGATTATCTTGCAGAGATTCCGCTCGGTCAGGGAAGTCTTCCAAAGGCAGGCGATAAAGAGATGAAGCTGATTTTTGGAAATGCAGTGATTCGCTGGTTTCGGGATGGAAAGAGCAACCGGTGGGGATATTTTGATGACGGGGAACTGCCAAACGTAGATCTGATGGGAAAACCAATGTTTGTTGTTTTCGATACCGATGCCTATTATCAGTCGCAGGGAACCGGGGAAGACCGCCCGAAAGCGCCGAAAAAATATCTCTTAAAGACTGCCGGGGTTGCGGAGGGAGAAGTTAACGATTACAATGAGTATGCCTACTCCGTGTATACACAGCTCGAATCGCTCAAGACAGAACTTAGGAAAATCTTCAAGAAAAATCCGATTCCCGGTCAGCCGACGAACAAGAAGGGCAAACCGTACAATTATTTTGTGTATAACTCCTGCATCGTCAATGTGGATACGATGGAACATGTGTCGGATGTTCAGAAAAAACTCACAGATCAGGGCTATCAGGCAAACAGCAATGCCGAGTGGATGAACCAGGCAGAACAGCAGTCGAGAATGATTCAGGCAGTACTCGGCGGAATCGGTGCAGTCTCCCTGTTTGTCGCAGCGATCGGAATTGCCAATACGATGATGATGTCGATCTATGAGCGCACAAAGGAGATCGGTGTGATCAAGGTGCTTGGATGTGACATGGGCGACATTCGAAATATGTTTTTGATAGAATCCGGCTTTATCGGATTTATGGGCGGAGTCGTCGGACTAGCGTTCAGCTATGCCGTTTCTGCAATGCTCAACCATGTGCCGGCGCTCGCCGATCTGATTGGAAATGGAACTGGAGGAAATATCTCCCGGATTCCGCTCTGGCTTGCCGGATCAGCGGTGGGATTTGCGATCCTCGTTGGAATGTTGGCTGGATTTTTCCCGGCGATGAGAGCGATGAAGCTGAGTCCGCTTGCGGCAATCCGGAATGAATAAAAAGTATCATCCGGCATTTTCAGTTCAAAAATACCTGCCCGTGTGCCATAACAACCGCAAGATATAAGAGAAGATAAGGAAAAATTGGATGAAAAAAAGTACTTGCCAGATAAAAAAAAATCGATTATGATAAGGGCAAGAAGCGTGCGACTGGCGGAAAGAGTGGGATACCACGAGGGAGCACGTCTGAATTTACAATGCCGACCGCCTGGGCGCCATTTTTTTGTGGTACTCAGGCGGTCTTTTTGTATACAGACATTTGTACTTGTGTACAGCGAGATGGGATTCCGCTCTGAGATGCCGATTCTGTATTGGAATGAGAGAGGAGAAAATCAGAAGATGAAGATGTTATCTCTGGAACAGGAACTGAAAGAAAACGCATATCCGGGAAGAGGAATCGTGATTGGAAAGACTCCGGATGGAACGCGGGCAGTAACTGCGTACTTTATCATGGGCAGAAGCGAGAACAGCCGTAACCGTGTCTTTGTGGAGGACGGTGAGGGAATCCGTACTCAGGCATTTGACCCGGCAAAGCTCGAGGATCCGAGTCTGATCATCTATGCGCCGGTTCGTGTATTGGGAAACAAGACGATCGTGACAAATGGCGACCAGACCGATACGATTTATGAGGGCATGGACAAGCAGATGACATTTGAGCAGTCTCTGCGCAGTCGTGAGTTTGAGCCGGATGCACCGAACTACACCCCTCGTATTTCCGGTGTGATGCACATCGAGGCAGGCAATTACAACTATGCAATGTCGATTTTAAAGAGCAACAATGGCAATCCGGATTCCTGCCATCGTTACACCTTTGCTTACCAGAATCCGACCGCAGGTGAAGGTCATTTCATCCACACCTACATGCATGACGGCAATCCGCTCCCGAGCTTTGAGGGTGAGCCGAAGCTCGTTGGCATGATGGACGACATGGATGCCTTTACCGATATGCTCTGGAATAGCCTGAATCCAGACAACAAGGTTTCTCTGTTTGTTCGCTACATCAACATTGCGGATGGAAGCTATGAGACAAAGATTGTGAACAAGAATCAGTAAACAGAATTGCGAAACAGAATGATCTGGAAATGAATGGATTCTAAATCGGGAACAATCAGAATAATCTAGAAAGAATAGGAGTGCGCGAGATGAATGAGATGGAATTAAAGTACGGATGCAATCCGAACCAGAAACCGGCAAGAGTATTTATGAATGAGGGAAAAGACCTTCCGATCAAGGTGCTGAGCGGTCGCCCGGGATACATCAATCTGCTCGATGCGTTAAATGGCTGGCAGCTTGTGCGTGAGTTAAAGAAGGCAACCGGGCTTCCGGCAGCAACTTCCTTCAAGCATGTCTCTCCGGCAGGTGCAGCGGTTGGTGTACCGCTTACAGAGACTTTGGCAAAGATCTACTGGGTAGATGATATGGGAGATCTCTCACCGTTAGCAAGTGCTTATGCGCGTGCGAGAGGTGCTGACCGTATGTCTTCCTTCGGTGATTTCATTTCTCTTTCTGATGTGTGCGATGTGGATACCGCAAAGCTGATCAAGAGAGAGGTATCAGACGGTGTGATCGCTCCGGGATATGAGCCGGAGGCACTGGAAATTTTGAAATCAAAGAAGAACGGCAACTACTGCGTGATCGAGATCGACGAGTCCTATGAGCCGGAGCCGATTGAGCGCAAGCAGGTATTTGGCGTTGTATTTGAGCAGGGAAGAAACAACCTTGCAATCAATGAAGAGCTTCTGACGAACCTTGTGACCGAGAACAAGGAACTGACGGAGTCCGCAAAGAGAGACCTTGTGATCTCTCTGATCACCTTAAAGTACACTCAGTCTAATTCCGTGTGCTACGCAAAAGACGGACAGGCAATCGGAATCGGAGCTGGTCAGCAGTCTCGTGTACACTGCACAAGACTGGCAGGTCAGAAGGCCGACAACTGGTTCTTACGTCAGGCACCGCAGGTTCTGAACCTTCAGTTTGTGGATCATATCAAGCGTGCAGACCGCGACAACGCAATCGATGTTTACATCGGTGAAGAGTACATGGATGTCCTTGCGGATGGCGCATGGGAGAAAGTCTTCAAGGTAAAACCGCCGGTATTCACGAGAGAGGAGAAGCGTGCATGGCTCGACCAGATGCAGGATGTTGCTCTCGGATCAGACGCATTCTTCCCGTTCGGTGATAACATTGAGCGCGCATACAAGAGTGGAGTCAAGTACATCGCTCAGCCGGGTGGATCGGTCCGCGATGACAATGTCATTGAGGTCTGCAATAAGTACAATATGGCGATGGCATTCACCGGAATCCGCCTGTTCCACCACTAATTTGTGTCAGAATCATACGACAAGTCTGCGTAAGATTGTATGTGGGTATTAAGTTGTTCATTTGGAATGATTTGAAAACAAGATCAAGAGAATAATTAATAATTAGAAAAAACACTGGGACACAGAAGATAAGGTTTTCTGTATCCCGGTGTTTTTTGCTTGTGTATCAGGCATGTGTTGATAAAGTGTTTGTTGATAATTGACTACTTTTCATTTTCATTTCCTTCTTTGAAAGAAAAATGGTGCTGTATCTCGTCGAAATAGTGCATCATTCGATAAAGAAGTTCTTTTTCTTCCTGAGAATAATGAGAAATAGGAAGCATTTCATCTTGCTCAAGCCCAAGCAGATAATCGGAAGTTGTGTGGAGCAGGCGACAAAGCTCTGCGATTTTTTCTGTGGAGGGAATGGCAACAGCCATTTCCCAAGCATTTACACTGGAACGTGTCACATACAGCAATCGAGCAAGATCTGCCTGTGTCAAATTGTTTTTTGTCCGAAGTTTCCGAATACGATCGGCAGTACGAAGAATCATTTTTTGGTATTCGACCTCCAGTCTTTTGTTATTCACTTTATTTCATTATTATAATCGTTGACGATATAAAAAAATAGCTTCTGAAAGAGAAAAAAATGCGGTTCATAAAAGATGATAAAAATTGACAAAAATTGGAACGAAAAACAGAAAAGTCCATATCCAAAAATGAAAAACTTTATTATTAGCAAGAGCTTGCGCGTGGGGGGGGGAAAAACTAAAAAGCAGAAAAGTACATGTTTCAACTGCAAAAAAA
>NZ_CFAHBC010000058.1:0-7482 GCF_983179755.1 Brotaphodocola sp.
TGCTGCTGCGTTGATACGAGCGATCCACAGCTGACGGAACTGTCTCTTTCTCTGCTTACGACCTGCATAGGAGCTGGTAAGAGCTCTCATTACAGACTGCTTTGCTACTCTATACTGCTTAGAACGAGCGCCTCTGTAACCCTTTGCCATCTTCAGCACTCTGTTGTGTTTCTTCTTTGCGTTCATACCGCCTTTAATTCTTGCCATCGGTTATTCCTCCTTCTTACACGAATCAGTCTATTACAGATATGGTAAAATCTTCTTCATTACCTTTGCATTGGTAGCATCGGCAACGATATCTTTTCTAAGATTTCTCTTTCTCTTGGTAGACTTCTTAGTTAAGATGTGAGACTTGTATGCTTTATTTCTTACCAGCTTACCGGTACCGGTCTTTTTGAAACGCTTTGCAGCTGCTCTGCTTGTTTTTAATTTAGGCATAATTTCTTCCTCCTTAATCGAACTTGCTTTACTTCTTTGCAGTCAAAAACATAACCAGGCTGCGGCCTTCTACTTTGGAAGGTTTGTCAACAACCGCAATATCCTTCAGACTCTCCGCGAAATCATCCAGAATGTATCTGGACTTGGACATGTGTGCCATCTCACGGCCACGGAAACGCAGAGTAACTTTTACTTTGTCGCCCTTCTCAAGGAATTTCCGTGCTGCGCCTGTTTTGGTGTTTAAGTCATTGGTATCAATATTCGGTGACAGCCGAACCTCTTTCACCTCGATTACTTTCTGCTTCTTTCTGGCTTCTTTCTCTTTTCTGGCCAGCTCGTAGCGATACTTTCCGTAATCAATGATCTTGCAAACCGGTGGCTTTGCGGTCGGTGCAATCTTCACCAGATCCAGTTCTGCCTCCTGCGCAAGTTTGTATGCGTCCTTTGTGGACATGATTCCAAGCTGCTCTCCATTTTCTCCGATCAGACGAACTTCCTTATCTCTGATCTGCTCATTGATCATTAACTCGCTAATTGTCGTACACCTCCATCATGGAATTTCTTATTTTCTTCATTAAATAAGATCCATCTAGCCTGCCTGCTTCTCTGCATAAAAAAAGTAGATAGACAAACTTCTACCCACCCTCAAAAGTTACACAGGACGATTTCGCCGCTCATACGTGTCTCTTATCTATAAACCAAGGTCACTCGCTTGTGCCATGGTGAGGTGGATACCTACTTTCCTGCCGTTGTTCTCACAACTTTTGTTAGTATACTATTATCTTCTATAAAAGTCAAGCACTTTTTTAAGAATCTGGAAATCCATTCTTCTTCCATCTCATCCCATTTATAAAGTTTATAAAGAATAAAAAACGAATTTAACTGATAAGAATTTAACTGACAAATTTACATAACAAATCAGGGAGGTGCTATTTGCACCTCCCTGATTGATCGCTCGCTTTGTCCGGGCATGGAAACTGTCTATTTTTCTTTCTTATAAATCAGATAGCACGGAATTCCGACAAGAAGCATTCCGCCGATGATATTTCCGATTGTCACTGGAATAAAATTGTGAAGACTCTGGATCGGAGTCAGGGACGCAAGCTGTTCTGCCGTAATCTGGTATGCCTCCTGCGCCTTTGCTACATAAGCCGGATTCTTCGCTGCCATCATTCCAACTGGAATATAAAACATATTGGCAACGCAGTGTTCAAATCCGCCCGTCACAAACGCAAGAATCGGGAAGAAAATCGCCCAGATCTTTCCGTCAATGTCCGTCGCCGCACCTGCCATCAGAATCGCAATGCACACGAGAATGTTGCAGAGAATTCCGGAAGTCACCGCTTTCACCGGAGTGATCGCCACTTTTCCGACTGCGACCTTGATCGCATACGCACCGAGAAGTCCGCCTGAGTAATCCAGATTTCCGGAGAAATAAATCAAGGTGTCAATCAAGAGCGCTCCGATCAGGTTTGAGAGATATACCACGAGAAGATTTCGCAGACAGGCCTTCACCGTGATCTTTTTTCCGATCACATCCATCACCAGCAGACAGTTTCCGGTGAAAAGCTCTCCTCCCACAAACACAATCATCATCAGTCCTACCGGGAAAATCATGCCCGCCATCGCTCTCGCCATTCCTACATTCTCGATCGCGTGCACGGCAGTACTGCTCGTTGCTCCTCCGAGAGCAATAAACGCACCTGCCACAATGCCGAGAAGGATCATCTTTCCAAGCGGAAGACTCGCCTTTCCCTCTCCCGCCTTCATGTTGGCATTGATCACCTCAAGAGGTGTGTTAAATTGTCTGTCCATCGTTTTCTTTTCTTCCTTTTTTCCTTTTTCTTTCGTTTTTCCTTTGTATTTCCTTGGTATCGCCTTATTTTTCGGCTTTTAAGTCTATCATAGGAAGAAAAAATTGACAATCCTGTTTTTGACTCTTTTTCTCAATTTAAAGGATTGAACGAAAAAGAATACAAGGATACACAAAAATAGGCTACTGCTTGCAAGCCTGCACAAACGCCTCTGATGCCTCTTTTGCATTTACATAGACTCCCGCTCCCAAGTCCGTTGCAACCTTCGTAAAGATCGGGCGAATATAGGGGTCTACGCTTCCATCACTGACAAACTCTGATTCGATCTCCTGACTCTTTGTTTTTCCGAAAATTGCCGGATATCTCTCATTTTTCCCATTCTTCTGCACAGACGGCATTCCCTTGATTGAAGCCATCCGATCAAGTTCAGAAGTCTCCACCAGAAATCTCAGAAATTCCTCGGCATACTCCTTAGAATCACTGTTCTTGGAAATCGAAAATCCGTACCATGGCTCGGTATAGGCATAAACTCCATTTTCGCCAAACGGAACATACTCAAACTCATACTCAAACGGTTCGGATTTAAAGTGCTCCGATTTTGATTCCCGCTTCTTCGCTCCGCTGAAACTTTCCGCCGTGCAGACCCAAAACGGCATCTTCCCCTCAAAAAATCCCAGAATCGAGGCATCGTAGTTGTCACTCGGGTAAGTCTTATTCTTCTCATAATCGGTGTAGCCGTTCTCGATCATCGTCTGAATCTGTTCAAAAACCGGTTCTACCTTTTCCACCGCCGACGACTCTCCCGCCTTCAGCTCGACCAGCAAGTCCCTGTCCTCTGCCAGAAGATCCATCATCCGGTTAACTCCAAGCTCGGCATAAACATGATTTTCTGCTCCCTGAATCGGCAGATATCCCCCCTGCTTCAAGTTCTCAAGCGTGTCAAGAAAGTCCGGATAATTCTTCGGCATAAAGAGGCCATTTTTCTCCAAAAGTGTCTTGTTCACTGCCATCCCACACGGATTCTGCATAATCGGCAGACGAAGAAGTTTTCCATCAACCATACAATAAGAAAGCATTTCCGGTATCATCGAATCAAAATTGATATCCAGTTTTGAGAGATCCTCACAGTACGCTGCCACATCATTCTCCTCCGTCTCCGGATTTCTGACATTGGCATCTGCCGTCATAAAAATGTCGATATTCTGACTGTTTTTCATATAATCTGCAAGCATCCTGGAACCATTCTGCTCATAGAGCACAGTCACATTCGGATAAATCTCGTTAAACGCAACCACTGCCTGATCGAGAGCCTCAAAATTTGCCATAAATCCGGCGATCTCCAAAGTCTGAGCTTCTTTTGTGTCCAGTCTTGGCTCAAATCCTTCTGACTTATGACTTCGATTCTCTCCCCTCGCACATGCAGACAAAAGAAACGCACATCCCACCATTGCAAGGATTCCCGCTCTTCTCCCACTCCGTCTCCACTTCCAATGCCCATTCTGTCTTTCCGGTCTATTCGGCATATTCAGCCCCTTCTCCTCCTGCTTTCTCATCTTCTTCTCCACAATCTATGAAATCCACGATTTCTTTCCTAATTGATTCTGAATTGACCCTGAATGTTTTTCCTAATTAATCCCGATCTTAAATGATTATATTTTATTTTTTATCGTTCTCAGTGCACTAAGCACCTGCTTCATGTTGATCGGTTTTGCAAGATGACCATCCATTCCTGCCTCCCTGCACGCGCGAATATCCTCCGCAAATGCATCGGCGGTCATTGCAAGGATCGGGATTCTTCCCTCAAGCTCTCCTCGCATTTCCATATTGCGGATCATCCTCGTTGCCTCCCTACCATTCATCTCTGGCATCTGGATATCCATCAAAATCAAATCATAGGTACCTTTCGGAGCCCGAGTCAACATCTCGACACAGATCTTTCCATTTTCTGCCCTCTCGCACGAAACCCCGTATTCCTCCAAGATGGCCTGAATGATCTCCCAGTTTAAGTCATTATCCTCCGCTACAAGAATGTGCATCGAGGAAATTCCACAGCGGTCCGCCTCCTCTCCCCAGTCGAAATCCCGACGCAGGGCATCACTTTCCTGCTCGGCCACCTCCAAATCCAGATAAACCGTGAACGTAGTTCCCTTTCCGAGTTCACTCTCACACATGATACTGCCATCCATCAGATTAACCAACTGGTGGATGATTGCAAGTCCCAGACCCGTTCCCTGAATCTTGCTGATTCGACTGTCTTCCTCGCGCGTAAATGAGTGATACATCGTTTTCTGAAATTCTGGACTCATTCCCATTCCATTATCGACAACTTTGCAGATCAGGCGAACCTTCTTGGAACTCTGAGAGCTCTGAGAACTCTGAGAATTCCGAGATCTCAGCGGAGAGTTTTGTCTGCTCTTAAGATTTATTGCGCTTTCATTCACCTTCACCTTTGTTTCCTTCTCCTGCGCAATGCCCTCAACGCCTGGTTCAATCCCCTGCTCAATTCGCTCCTGTGAGATATCCAGGACCATGCTTCCTCCATCTTCCGTATACTTCACCGCATTGGTCAGAAGATTCAACAGAATCTGATTGAGACGAAGCTGGTCTGCAACCAACACATCCCGGAAAATCTCATGTAACCGCACCTCAAACGAGATTTTCTTTTGGTCTGCCTGCGGGCGCACCATACTTGCGATCTCCTCAACTGCTTCCTGCAAAGAAAACGGCTGAGCCTCAAGCTCCATCTTTCCACTCTCGATCTTGGAAATGTCCAAAATATCGTTGATTAAAGTGAGCAGATGATTTCCCGCCCAGGCGACCTTATTCAGACACTCTCCCACATATTTTGGATCATTCAGATGCTTTCTTGCCAGATCCGTCATACCGATCACCGCATTCATCAGTGTCCGGATATCATGGGAAACCGTAGACAAAAAATCCGTCTTCGCCTGATTTGCCTGTTCTGCCAAAACCAGCGCCTGCTTGAGTTTTTTGTTGATCGTGAGAATATAAATGCCATCAATCAGCATCAAAACAAAAAGGCTTCCGCAAACAATCCACACAATATTCCAGTCTACCTCAACCCGATTCATCTGATTAACCGGAATATATCCGAGGATGTCGAGCTCTAAATCCTTTCCAAAGCTCGAATAATACCAGTAGCAGTCTTCCCCACGGAAATTTTTGTACTGCATAAGTCCTTTATCCGTCGTCCGAAGTCTCTCCGCAAGATTTTCTACCTGATTGTAGTCATCCTGAAAATTGTATCCTCGGATGTAATCCAGAAAACTTCTTGATTTCATGGATGCAGACTGCACCACATACTCACCGTTGCTCGTGATAATACTGATTTCCGCGGACGGATACTCCGTCGGAAACACCCATGCGCGCTGTAAATATTCTACCGGAATGACTCGAAGAAGAAGATACGGTTTTCGCCTTCCCTTTCCAATCTTGATCTCCACCTTCGTTCCCACACTGATCACGGACTGCTGAGTTTCTCCCATCCGATACTTTCCGAGAATCAAAACCTCATCCCCGGTGGAAGTAAACATCTTTTCCATTTTTCGGAGTGCAGTTCGGTTGGCATTGTAAGTTCCCTCACGAAAGATCTTATAACAGTTTATCGTGTCATTCCCGTCCTTGATATACGTTGATCTCGCAGACAAATCGTCCATATCCACGATGTGCGCATAGCGATCCTCCTGCGTATTGGCTGTTCGGATATACTCAAGCGCCTCATCCATCGTCATATTCTTGCGCGTGATGTATTGCGCCCAGTCATCCACATATCCCTTCTCCGTATACAGATAACTCTCCGACAACTGTTTCATCGACTCGATTGCCGTACAGAAATTCTCCATCTGAAGCCGGCTGTTCTCTTTTCTGAAATTTTCAGAGTACAAGACAGCCGAAATCCCGGCAATCAGAATCATAACCAGATTGCAAATCAATAAAACAGCCCTTCTGAGACTGTCCTTTTGCATATCTTTCTTTTCCTGCTTCCGTTCTTCGTTCAACTTATCTCCCTCAAATACATGTTCCCACGCTTATCCCCATGTATGTTTCTCTCATTTTTCGTTATCAGCTATGCGTTGCACTGTTGCACAAGCGGTAATGGATTTTGCCGACGCTTCGCTCTCCACATTCTTCTCTGTTCTATTTTTTTCTTCTCTCAACACAGTTATCTTTCATTATAAAACAAAAGTATAAAAATAGCAAACACGACCGCTCTCAGATCAGAATCAGAAAAATCTGAAGAATTCAAAGAACATGAAGGATCTGAAAACCTAAAGGACATGAAAAACTTAAATAACGGCAACCACCGTGCACAGAGATCCACAGATAGTAGCAAAAATGTTACGGATAAAATTTATAGGTTATTAAGAAATTATTCATTTTGTATTCTCATCTGTATGATAAAATAAAAAATAGCAGGAAACAGAGCAGAAGATAAGATATACAGACTAAAACAAACTGGAAACACGATCAAAAATATGTGTACCGAAAATCATCTTAGGTAATTGCAAAACTCGACAACTAAAATATATGTACTTTGTATAAAAATAGATTTTTATTTCAATATGCGAAAAAAGATTTTTGTACAAAATAGATATAAAAATTCAAATCTTTGTGAGAAGAAACGAAGTTCCAAGATTGAAAAAAGTCAGTATTCATGCGACTTTCAGAGTTTCGCAAACGCCTAAAAATCATTTGCACAGAAGGAGAAGATATTTCATTATGAATATTTTATTTTTTCTTACACCAAAAAGCGAAGTAGCTCATATCTACGAGGATGATTCCATCCGTCAGGCACTTGAAAAGATGGAATACCACAAATATTCCGCAGTTCCTCTTCTGACACGAAGTGGCAACTATGTCGGAACAATCACGGAAGGCGATCTGCTTTGGGGGATCAAGAATCAGTTTAATCTGAATCTGAAGGAAGCGGAATCCGTGTCGATCACCTGCATCAAGAGACGAATGGATTACCGCCCGGTCAACGCCAAGTCCAATATGGAAGACCTGATCGATCGCGCACTGAACCAGAATTTCGTTCCTGTTGTCGATGACCGTGGACTCTTCATCGGCATCATCACACGAAAGGACATCATCAATTACTACTACCAAAATGCTCTGAAACAACAAAAACAAGACTGATTTTTGTTTTAGGACCTAAAACTTCCCACACCGGTACGGTGTGTTGAACCTTGAAAATTCAATATTTCAG
>NZ_CFAHBC010000059.1:0-6967 GCF_983179755.1 Brotaphodocola sp.
CTTCTTTTGTATGTTATAAAAGTCAACACTTAATTATAACATTTTATAAGTTTGCGCTGACAGACATTCACCTCCTGAACATCCGGTCTTTATCTTTGTATCTTAATCGTATCCAGAGAAAAATTTTTCATCTAAAATTAAAGCCTAGTTTATCACAGTTCCAGTCCAGATACAATGAACCAATCTTGCCTGAGTGTTCACTCACGTTACTGTTCATGCATTGCACAAAGGATAACCAAATAACCAATTTGGCTGATATTTCGCATTTCATAATTTTATGCTCCGGGAGCTTTGCGCGCTGTTCCAAGCGGAACCTTGTCGCGTCCAACCTGGCGCACTGTGATCTCCTCGTCGCCTTTTAGCGTAAGATTTGGCGCAATCAGACGCTTTTCCGTCCAGTAAGGCGTGTCGACCTGCTTTCCATTGACAAAGATCTTCGAGTAGGAATTAAACCCTGAACCAAACACAATTACCTGATGCTTGCCCAGATAGGTACTCTTCTGGATGATCGGATCAATTCCAAACTCCATCTTGACGGTCTGATACGGCGACGTTCCTCCGTAAACCTCTTGATCTCCGTAAAGAATGTCGTACTCAAGCAGTTGCATGTTCGAGAGATAGGTATCGGTCGTCTCCTCGCCTGTTTCTGAAATCACCTGCTCGGTACTTTCCTCTGCGAAACTTTCTTCATCCCTCATATATTTCTGATGGAAGCAGAACATCGTTCCCTCATGCAAATTCAAAAGCTCCTGTACATAGGCGGAAAGCTGGTAGCTCTCCACATCCCGTTTCTGCACCGGAAGATTCAGGTTATTCCAGATCACATAGTTTGTCTGAAACAGCGACTTGTTCTTCATCTCATCTGCCGTCCACTCAAATCCCGGCAGATGATCGCCATACATCACAAGAACCGTCGGCTCCTTGCGCGCATTCAGCATCCGCACAAGTTTTTTGACAAAACCATCCATCTCATGAATCTGCTGACAGTAATACTCAAACGACGGATATTTTCCATGACCCTGAACCGAGATCGTGTAAATGAAATCCTGCCCCACACTCGAATCCAGCGCTTTCTCAATCTCCTCAACGAGAATCTTGTCCTTGCACCATCCGGTCGGATTGCGCTCTACATCATACATGTACTCAATCGGTGTGAAATCATCAAATCCAAGCTGAGCAAAAATCTTGTGACGATCATAAAAGGTTGCCTCATTATCATGGATTGCATGCGTGTGATAGCCGAGATTTTTCATATCAAAAGCCATACTCTCGCATGCCGTCTTCTGAAGCACAGTCTTGTACGGATACTCGCCCGGGCCGAAAAAGTCGAGATTCATTCCCGTGATGCACTCAAATTCCGTGTTTGCCGTTCCGGCTCCGACTGACGGCACACTCAAATAGCCCGACGGAAAATGCTCCATCAGATACCGGAAAAACGGAATCGGATCTTTCTCGACCGGATTATTTTCCCAGAGCATCGGATCAAAAAACGATTCCAGCTGAATCATAATGATATTTGGCGTCTGGTACTCACTCAGAGAGTAGGTCTCCCCTGCCTCAAGCTCAATCGTCTCAAGGTCTTCTTTCTCAACCTGTGCGACGGTCGCCTTATCGTAATCACTCGGTCTCGCGATTCCCGTGTGGAAGAGCGAGTTAGAAAAACAGTAGACAAAACCATAATCCTGATAAGCCTGACCGATATTTCCAAAGTGAAGTGCCAAAATTCCGCTCAAAATCGCAAGATGAAGTCCTCCCCAGCTGACAAGCAAAGCGACACCTGCCACACAGAGCGAATTTCGCAGACAAATCGGTTTAGAATCTACCGGCGCAAGTCTCCAGAGCAAAACTCCGAGAATGAGTGCAAGCACAATCCCGACAGCGCCAAGCACAATCTGCCACCATGTCAAGTAAGTATTTAGAAGACTTATCGCATACTTGACCAGTCTCAAATCAGATGCCGTAAACGGTGTCGTCCGAAAGACGAGAAGCACTCCATTGATGAGTCCCATTACGAGTCCGATAATCACCAGAATTCCCGCCGTAAACACCTTTCTTCTTGTGAACAGAATCAACAGAAACGGCGGCAAAAGCAAAAGCGCATTTGCGAGAAACACCGGAAAATTCCCAATGCCATAATGAAAAAGCCCCATTAGCGACTTCCGACTCAAAAGTTCTATCACAAGGTCAAGAAGAAGCACCAGACCGAATATTTTTCCAAGCAAAATCCATGTTTTTTTCACAATCTCAATTTCCCCTTTTTTCTCTTCTTTTCGTTGTTTTATTCATTGATTTCCCATTTTTTCGATTTTTCCAAACACACTCTACCATATTTTTCTAAAAAACGACAGGTCACTTTTTTATAATTTTTTTGCAAAATCATCCGAATTTTCCTGTTCAATCTGCCATTTTTCTTTAAATGAGAAAACTTGTAATATCTTCGCCTGAAAAAGAGGGGGATTGCCCGTTATTGTTTCAAGTCGATGTTCCGGGAGACTTGGCGCATAATCTGGAACATATTTTGGAAATTGTTCATTACTGTTCTGGAAATCGTAAGGAATTCTTGAGTAGAATGAATTGAAATTTTTGATTGAATCGCATATAATCGAAAAGAAAAAAAGAATATAGACAGAATTGAGGAAAAAAACAATGACGGATACGATTGTACAGGGTCTCACTGCCCTTCTCGGAGGAAAGGTATCAAAGGAGGCCATCATTTTCATCATTTCCATGATTCCAATCCTGGAACTGCGTGGCGGACTTCTCGCTGCTTCCCCGGCGCTCTTAAATGTCCCGATCACGCGCGCGATTCCGCTCTGCATCATCGGTAACCTGCTCCCAATTCCCTTCATTCTCCTGCTGATCGAACACGTTCTGATCTGGATGGAGAACGTTCCGGGACTTGGCAAGATTGCCCGCTGGGTTCGTGCAAAGGCAGACAAGAACAAGGACAGCATTCAGAAGTACGGCTTCTGGGGACTGACGCTCTTTGTCGGCATCCCACTTCCGGGTACCGGCGCATGGACCGGCTCTCTCGTCGCTGCTCTCCTGCACATGGAGTTTAAGAAATCGATTCCTTCGATCTTACTTGGAATCGCACTTGCGACGATCATCATGTCGCTCGTCTCCTACGGATTGCTCGGCATCCTGTTTGGCTAACAAAATTGCTCCCTCTCACCAGAGAATCCAAAGATTGATTCCTGATGGAGGGAGTATTTTTTGACCCAATAAAATTCCCAGTTTTCTTTAGCTTGGGTGTCGCTTCGACCCAAGCTCTCGCTGATGAGCATTTTATTTATCATTTCTGGACACAAAAAAGCCCCACCGCTCAGGCAGATTTTCATCTGCCCTTGCGATGGGGCTTTCTATGCTCGATCACTCGACGCTATGTTCTCACAGTCCCGAATGGATTACTCCTCGGTGCTGTACAGAGCAGTCAGCTTGGACAGATACTCATATCTCTCCTTAGCCTCGCTCTCGTTCTTAGCGAACAGCTTAGCTGCTCTCTCCGGATTCTTCATAGCCAGAGAAGCGTAACGAACCTCGCCCTTCAGGAAGTCCTGATAGCCTTCCATCTTCGGAGCCTTGCTGTCCAGGGTGAACTTCTTCTCAGCTGCCGGGTTGAAGCGGAAGTTGTTCCAGTAACCGGTCTCAACTGCCAGTTTCTCCTCAGTCTGAGCCTTGCTCATGCCCTTCTTGATACCATGGTTGATACACGGAGCGTAAGCCATGATCAGGGACGGACCCGGATAAGCCTCTGCCTCTGCGATTGCCTTAACGGTCTGAGCGTAATCAGCACCCATGGAGATCTGAGCTACATATACATAGCCATAGGACATAGCCATGCTTGCGAGATCTTTCTTCTTGGTCTCCTTACCAGCTGCTGCGAACTGAGCAACTGCACCAGTCTTGGTTGCCTTAGAGGACTGACCACCGGTGTTGGAGTAAACCTCGGTATCGTAAACCATGATGTTGATATCCTTACCGGATGCCAGTACATGATCCAGACCGCCGAAGCCGATATCATAAGCCCATCCATCACCACCGAAGATCCACTGGGACTTCTTAGCCAGGAAGTTCTTATTTGCTACGATGTACTTGCAGGTATCGCAATCAACACCATCAAGAGCTGCAACCAGCTTGTCAGTAGCAGAACCGTTCAGAGCACCGATACCGAAGGTATCCAGCCACTCCTTGCAAGCAGCCTTCATCTCCTCAGTAGAGGTCTCAGAATTAGCTACTCTCTCAACTTTCTCCTTTAACTCATCACGGATTGCGTTCTGAGCAAGAAGCATACCATAACCGAACTCTGCGTTATCCTCGAACAGGGAGTTGTCCCAAGCCGGACCCTGACCCTTAGCGTTCACGGTGTACGGAGTAGACGGTGAAGAGTTACCCCAGATAGAGGAACATCCAGTTGCGTTTGCGATGTACATTCTGTCACCGAACAGCTGAGTGATCAGCTTAGCGTACGGAGTCTCACCACAACCTGCGCATGCGCCGGAGAACTCAAGTAACGGCTGCTTGAACTGGCTACCCTTAACGGTGGTCTCTTTGAACTTTGCAATAACGTCTTCCTTGATCGGAAGGGTTACGGAGTAGTCGAAGATCGGCTGCTCGTCAACATGATCAGCTAACGGCTCCATGGTCAGTGCCTTCTCACCCTTCTTACCCGGGCAGACATTTGCACAGGAACCACATCCGGTACAATCCAGAGCGGAAATAGCCAGAGTGAACTTGTAGTTCGGCATACCGGTCAGCGGCAGGAACTTGGTTCCCTCCGGAGCCTTAGCAGCCTCTTCCTCGGTCATAGCGATCGGACGGATAACTGCATGCGGACATACATAAGAACAGAAAGTACACTGGATACAGTTGTCAGTATTCCAAACCGGAACATTAACAGCGATACCACGCTTCTCGAATGCGGAAGATCCAGACGGAGTAGAACCATCTACATAATCCTTGAATGCGGATACCGGCAGGTTGTTACCTTCCTGAGCGCTTACCTTGTTCTGGATGTTGTTTACGAAATCAACAACGTCCTGTCTGGAACCGGTAACGTTCTTGAAGTCAAGACCTTCGTCTTCGCAGTTCTTCCAGCTCTCCGGAACGTCTACCTTTACAACGCCCTGAGCACCTGCATCGATTGCAGCCCAGTTCTTCTTAACAACGTCCTCACCCTTACGACCGTAGGTCTTCTGAGCAGCTTCCTTCATCAGCTGGATAGCCTTCTCCTCCGGGATGATACCGGTCAGTTTGAAGAATGCAGACTGCAGAATGGTGTTGATACGGGTCGGACCCATGCCGGTCTCGATACCGATCTTAACGCCGTCGATGGTGTACAGGTTGATGTTGTGATCAGCGATGAACTTCTTCATCTGACCCGGAAGGTGCTTGTCCAGCTCCTCGTGAGTCCACGGGCAGTTCAGCAGGAAAGTACCACCGTCAACCAGCTCCTGAACCATGTTGTACTTACGAACATATGCCGGGTTGTGGCATGCTACGAAGTTTGCCTTGTGGATCAGGTAGGTAGATTTGATCTTCTTATGACCGAAACGCAGGTGGGACATGGTAACACCACCGGATTTCTTGGAGTCATAATCAAAGTATGCCTGTGCATACATGTCGGTGTTATCACCGATGATCTTGATGGAGTTCTTGTTTGCACCTACGGTACCATCTGCACCCAGGCCCCAGAACTTACAGTTCGTGGTTCCCTCCGGAGTGGTAACGAGCGGAGCGCCAACCGGCAGAGACAGGTTGGTTACATCATCGTTGATACCGATGGTGAAGTTCTTCTTGGAGGTGTTCTCGTATACTGCTACGATCTGAGCCGGAGTAGTATCCTTAGAACCAAGACCATAACGTCCGCCGAAGATCTCAACCTGATCGAACTTGCTGCCCTTCAGAGCTGCAACAACATCCAAGTATAACGGCTCGCCAAGAGAACCTGGCTCTTTCGTTCTATCCAAAACGTTGATGTACTTGACGGTATCCGGCAGAACGTCAATCAGAGCCTGAGCGCTGAACGGTCTGTACAGACGAACCTTAACAACACCAACCTTAGCGCCGGTAGTCTTTGCTAAGTAGTCGATGGTCTCCTCAATGGTATCATTTACAGAACCCATTGCGATGATAACCTTCTCAGCATCCAGTGCACCGTAGTAGTTGAACAGCTTGTAATCGGTACCAATCTTCTCGTTTACCTTGTCCATGTACATCTGTACAATACCCGGCAGAGCGTCGTAGTACGGGTTGCAAGCCTCTCTAGCCTGGAAGAAGATATCCGGGTTCTGAGCGGAACCCTTCTGGCACGGGTTGTTCGGGTTCATTGCATTCTTACGGTACTCCGTAATAGCATCCCAATCTGCCATATCTGCCAGATCATCGTAATCCCAAGTCTCGATCTTCTGAATCTCATGAGAGGTACGGAATCCATCGAAGAAGTTGATGAACGGAACCTTGCCCTTGATTGCAGCCAGATGTGCAACCGGAGTCAGATCCATAACTTCCTGCACGCTGGAGGAGCACAGCATAGCTGCACCGGTCTGACGGCATGCATAAACGTCGGAGTGATCACCAAAAATATTCAGCGCATGAGAAGATACTGCACGCGCGGATACATCAAATACGCCCGGAAGCTGTTCGCCCGCAATTTTGTACAGGTCCGGAATCATCAGTAACAGACCCTGAGAAGCCGTATAGGTTGTGGTCAGAGCACCTGCTACCAGGGAGCCATGAACAGCACCAGCAGCACCAGCCTCAGACTGCATCTCGGTAATCTGAACCGTGCGTCCGAAGATGTTCTTTCTGCCCTCAGTTGCCCATTCATCCGTATGCTCCGGCATTACGGAAGAAGGAGTGATGGGATACATGGCAGCTACTTCGGTAAATGCATATGATGCATGAGCGGCAGCCTGATTACCATCCATGGTTTTCATTTTTCTTGCCATTTGATTTTCCTCCTACA
>NZ_CFAHBC010000060.1:0-6875 GCF_983179755.1 Brotaphodocola sp.
AGTATGAATTATTATAGCAGAATGGCGCTTTCATCTCGGTCATTGAATGGCCGAGAATTCCCGCTTAGATGTCCTAAACCTTATCGCAGGAAATGCTCTGCACACTCCGTAATCGCAGATTCCACTGCCTCTGCTCCACTCTTATCCGGTGCGCTCACCGAGATATAGAGTTTCAGCTTTGGCTCGGTTCCAGATGGACGAACAACAACCGAGCATCCATCTTCAAGACGAAATTTTAGCACATTTGATTTTGGAAGACCATCTCTTCCCGGCGCATAATCGAGAAGTTCTACCACCTTTTTCCCGGCAAAATCCTTAACTCCACTGCGGAACTTCTGCATGATCTCCTGCATTTTAGCCAATCCAGCACTGCCCTCAAATTCATAGCTGTGAAGCGTATTCAGGCAGTATCCATAAGTTTGATAGAGCTCCTCAAGTTTATCTAACAGACTGATTCCCTGAGCAGAATAGAAACTAAACATCTCGCAGATCAGACTCGCACCATTCACTCCGTCCTTATCGCGCACATAGGTTCCAGAAAGGTAGCCGTAGCTTTCCTCAAATCCAAAGATATAGCTGTCTGCCTTGCCCTGCTTCTCAAGCATGCCAATCTGCTCTCCAATGAACTTGAATCCCGTCAGCACATTGATTGTGCGAACACCATAATGCTTTGCAATCCGCTCACCCATATCCATCGTCACAATCGTCTTGATCATCACCGGATCTGCCGGCATCTTTCCGTGGCGCACGCGCTGACTGCAAATATAATCAAGAAGGAGCATTCCCGTCTGGTTTCCGCTCAATAGCTCATATTCTCCTTCACGATTTCTGACCGCAATTCCCACACGGTCGCAGTCCGGGTCGGTTGCAAGAAGCAGATCTGCCTGACATTTCTTCGCATATTTCATGCCAAGTGTCATCGCTTCACGGATTTCCGGATTCGGGTACGGACAAGTCGGAAAATGACCATCCGGTGCTTCCTGCTCCTTCACCACCGTGATATTCGTATATCCAAGTTCTTTTAAGGTACGGGTAACCGGCTTCAGTCCGGCGCCATTTAACGGGCTGTACACAATCGCAACATCCTTCTGCACCGGATCACCAAAGAGGACAGACTCGCCCTTCACCGCCTCGACAAAGGCTGTGTACACCTCGTCAGGAATATATTCAATCAACTGCTCTTCAAGCCCATTCTCGAATGTTTCCATCTTGACATCCGCAAACACATCCAGCTTCTCAATCTCTGCAAGAATCTCCTTTGCAGACTCCGTTGTGATCTGGCATCCATCCGCTCCGTAAACCTTATATCCATTGTATTTGCTCGGGTTATGAGAGGCAGTGACCATGACACCTGCGGATGCTTTTAAGTAGCGAGTTGCAAATGAAACCGTCGGCACCGGCATCAGCTGACCCCAGATCCACACCTTAATTCCATTTTTTGCAAACACTCCACCTGCAACCTTTGCAAACAGATCAGACTTGATGCGACTGTCATATCCAATCACAACCGACGGATGCGCCTCATGGCGCTTCAAATAATCTGCAAGACCCTGCGATGCTTTTGCAACTGTATAAAGATTCATCCGGTTTGTTCCTGCACCGATCACACCGCGCAGTCCACCCGTTCCAAACGCCAATTCCCGGTAAAATGCATCTTCCTTCTTCGCCTCATCCTGTTCTATCTCTCTCAGCTCTGTTGCAACATCTGCATCCTCAACAGCATGCTCACACCAGGAACGGTATTTTTCCTCAATCGTCATTGCCATGATGTCCTCTGTCCTCCCTGTTCTGTTTTCTTATTTGTTTATTTTGATTTGTTTTGTTTTAAATTTTAATTTGTTTTCCTTAAATCAAATCATTTAAAATGTCACATCATATTTCTTTTTATCGTGAACACTGATCTCACGTCCAAGCTGAACCTCTATCAGCTGAAGCTCCGTATCCGCAATCACCGTGTGGCGAGAACCTGCCGACATGCACACAACATCACCAACCTTTACTTTCTTCATCTTTTCATCTACAACAACACGACCACTTCCGTCGATGACTGTCCACACCTCATCACGATACTGGTGACTGTGATAGTTCATCGAATGACCAGGATTCAGCGTCACCTTGATCGTCAGGCTCTCTTTTTCCACATCGAGAACGCGGAAACTTCCCCATGACTTCTCCGCAAACATCACGCGGTGATCGAGGGTATTCACAAACGGTTTGATGTAACTCGACTGCTCCTTATCCGACACGAGAATTCCCTCTGGGCTTGCAGAGACAACAATGTCTTTCAGTCCCATACACAGAACCGGAACATCGAGTTCATTGATGACATGCACATTGTGGCAGTTTTCATTAAACAAAGCCTCACCGACCGCATGACTGTCCATCGCCTCAGTCAGCGTATTCCATGTTCCAAGATCCTTCCACACACCTGAGAAACGCATCACCTCGATCTCGCTCTCATGCTCCACAACTGCATAGTCAAAGCTGATTTTTTTCAGCGTCTCATACTTATTAAAGAGATCCTGATAATCCGTAAAATCAATTAACTCGTGAGCACGCTTGAGCACATAGCCAAGACGGAACGCAAACACACCACCATTCCAGAGCGCTCCCTGATTGATGTAACTCCTTGCGACATCCTGAGTCGGTTTCTCCTTAAACATCGAAACCTTGCTGATTTCATCCGTGCTTTCCGGAATGATATATCCATATTTCTCACTCGGATAAGTCGGCTCGATTCCCATCAGGACAAGATTTGCGTGACTCTTTCCAGCCTGCTCCCCGAGATCTGCAAGTGCCATAAAATAATCCTGATCCACATACGGGTCAACCGGGCAAACGACAACCGCCTCGTCCTCTCCCACTCCCTGAACATCCTTTAAATACGATGCAGAAAGAGCGATCGCCGGAAACGTATCTCTTCGGCACGGCTCCACGCTGACGCCAACATCCTCACCGAGTTGATTGTGGATCGCGGAAACCTGAGATTTGGAAGTCGCAATCGTGACCGTTGCATCCGGATCTACGGTGCGAATCTGACGGTACACTCTCTGCACCATCGACTCGAGACTTCCATCCTCGCGATGAAAAATCTTAATAAACTGCTTTGATCGGATATCATTGGAAAGTGGCCACAGGCGCTGACCAGAACCACCGGATAACAATACAATATTCATCATTCTCTCCTCTTCTTTTTCCCTTTTATTTTGAAATTTTTTACTTTACTTGAATCATAAAATTCTTAAATTTTTAAATTCTTAAATCCTAAAATCAATCCTTTTGGAACATTATTTTTAGAAATATTCTTGGGATATTTCTTTGAAAAAAAAGACCGCGACTGTCCACACTTGGACACGCGGTCTTTCTCTCTTGTCATGTTTGATTTCAAGCACAGTTCTATAAATCAAACGCACTCTGACTCTGCTTTTATTTTTCTAGCATTTTCTAGCGTTCCGCGCGCATCGGATTATTCAGGAAATCCTCGTAAGACAGACGGATTCCTTCCTCTAACTCTGTCTTGTAAGTCCAACCGAGCTTCTCTGCCTTGGACACATCAAGCAGTTTGCGCGGTGTTCCGTTCGGTCTCGTCGTATCCCACTTGATCTCTCCCGTGTAACCGACAACTTTGGCAACTAACTCCGTCAGCTCCTTGATCGTCAGCTCTTTTCCGGTACCTGCATTTACAGTCTCATTTCCGGAATAATTATTCATCAGGAACACGCACAGATTTGCAAGATCATCCACGTACAAAAACTCTCTGAGCGGTGAGCCATCGCCCCAGCAGGTAACCTCAGTCAGACCATTGACCTTTGCCTCGTGGAAACGACGGATCAGAGCCGGAAGCACATGACTGTGAGTCGGATGATAGTTGTCATTCGGCCCGTACAGGTTTGTCGGCATTACGGAAATATAATCCGTTCCGTACTGACGATTCAGGAACTCACAGTACTTGAGTCCGCTGATCTTCGCAAGTGCATATGCCTCATTCGTCTTCTCTAACTCACTTGTCAGCAGACAGCTCTCTTTCATCGGCTGTGGAGCCATACGCGGGTAAATGCAGGAAGAACCGAGGAATTCCAGCTTCTTGCATCCATTCTGCCATGCAGAATGAATCACATTCATCTCAAGCGTCATATTGTCGTACATGAAATCTGCAAGTGCTTCCTCGTTTGCAACGATTCCGCCAACCTTTGCAGCTGCCAAAAAGACATATTCCGGCTTCTCCTGCACAAAGAACTCTTCCACATCTGCCTGACGGCAAAGATTCAGCTCCTTGTGGGTACGGGTAATAATATTCGTGTAACCCTGACGCTCCAGCTCACGCACGATTGCAGAACCAACCATGCCACGATGACCTGCAACATAAATTTTCGCATTTTTTTCCATCATAATGTATCAGACGCTCCTCTATCTAAATTGATTTCATAAACTCATTTTCTAAGTTCATTCATAAATAATAGATTCTTCTGTCTATTTTCCTGTCTGTTCGGTCTTTACCTATTTATTTCAATTAAGCCTGTGCCATCAGAACAGCTTTCTCTTTCTTTGCCAGCTCACGGTCATGCTTTGCCATGATCTCTACAAGCTCCTCATAGCTGGTCTTCTGCGGATTCCATCCAAGAACGGTTCTTGCCTTCGTCGGATCGCCCCACAGGTTGTCTACATCGGTCGGACGGAACCATGCCGGATTTACACATACAAGCATCTTGCCAGTCTCAGCATCGTAACCCTTCTCATCAAGTCCAGTGCCCTCCCAGCGAATCTTGATTCCGTTTGCTAAAAATGCCTTCTCGGTGAAATCACGAACCGTATGCTGAACACCCGTTGCAATAACGAAATCCTCCGGCTTCTCCTGCTGCATGATCAGCCACATGCACTCTACATAATCCTTTGCATAACCCCAGTCACGCAGAGAATCCATATTTCCAAGCTCCAGATGATCCTGAAGACCCTCAGCGATACGTCCTGCTGCCAGAGTGATCTTACGGGTAACAAAGTTCTCACCACGGCGCTCAGACTCATGGTTGAACAGAATACCATTTACTGCAAACATGTTGTAAGCATCGCGGTACTCCTTGGTGATCCAGAAACCATACTGCTTTGCAACTGCATACGGGCTGTACGGATGGAACGGAGTCGTCTCTCTCTGCGGAATCTCCTCTACCTTTCCGTAAAGCTCAGAAGTGGATGCCTGATAAACACGGGTCTTATGGGTCAAACCGAGAATACGGCAAGCCTCAAGAATTCTCAGAACGCCGAGTGCATCCACATCACCAGAGTACTCCGGAGCATCGAAGGAAATCTGAACATGGCTCTGTGCTGCCAGGTTGTAGATCTCATCCGGCTGAACCAGACCGATGATGCGGATCAGACTGGAAGAATCAGACAGATCGCCGTCATGAAGAGTGATTGATCCAGATGCGATCAGATGATCGATACGCGCGGTGTTGGAGATTGATGCACGGCGGATAATTCCATGAACCTCATATCCCTTTTCCAGCAAAAACTCTGCCAGATAAGAACCATCCTGACCTGTGATACCGGTAATAAGTGCTTTTTTCATTTTTCCGTTTCCTCTCTTGTTTTCTATTTTTTCTTTCCTTTAAGTTTCTCTTTCTGTCCCGGCACTTTGCTCATTTCACAGAGTAAATGACTCTCAAAATAAGTGGCTCTGCTACCTTGCAATTTTTTGTGCCTTATATATTACGAGCATATTTTAAAGGATTCCTTTTTGTTTCTAAATGGCACATTTAGGTGCAAACTAGCACAATCTTGGTTTTTTATCCCCTGCCCTGCCATTTTCTGCGATACTCTCCCGGTGTCATTCCCTCGATCTTCTTAAATCGCCTGCTCAAATAATTTGCATCGCCGTAACCGGTGACTCCGCTGATCTCCTCAATATTCATACTGCTGAAACGCAGGAGACGTTTCACCTCTGTGATCCGCTTCTCCTCCACATAGGAAATCACAGTCATGCCGTATCGCTCTTTAAAAATCTTTGATAAATAAAATTTATCTATAAAATATTGATCCGCCAGTGCCTCTAACGTAATCTTCTTCATGTAATGCATATCCAGATAGGACTTGACTGCATCCAGTTCCAGACGTTTCTTCGACCGCGTCACATTTTCCGGATTCCACGAATACGCCATCAGATGCTCCAACAATTGACACAGCAACGTATTAATCTTCATATCCCGGATATAATCAGAAGACCCGGCAATCTCAAAAATCCGGTTCAACATCTCCGTGATCTCGGATGTCTGGTTCAGATGAAAGACCGGTCTTCCACCACGTTCCTTGTACTTGTCGTAGACAGAACCAAGCGCCGCCCCATAAAAATGGCACCAGACCAGACTCCAGAGTTTTGAGGTTTCGTTAATTTCTTTGATTTCTTCGATCTTATTACTCTGGTTATTGTCTGATCCGGTGCTATTCATGATGTTGCTGTTTGTTCCGGTATTATCTCTGTCAGTATTACCTTTATTATTTATGTTATTTTTAATTATGGTATTTCCGGTGCTGTGACTGTATCGTTTCCTGCAATCAATAAACACACAATCTCCTGTTTTTAGCTCATACGTTTTTCCCTCATACTCAAGAGATCCCTCCCCGTCTTGAACGACAAAACAGAGGAAGGATCTAAGATTCTCTCGAGTCGAAGTATGCGGAGCCAAAGCCGTCAACGTCCCGGCTTCCTGTAAAAACATGAGATTCAATTTTGCAAAGGATGATGGTGTGTAGAGAATACGATTCGAGTAAACACAGGGGGAGTTGGTGAATAGTTCGTTGATAGAAGTTCCCCTCTTTTCTTGAAATATATTTACTAAGACTTCCCATACCTAAAATGGGATTCGCACCTTGAAAATTCAATA
>NZ_CFAHBC010000061.1:0-6019 GCF_983179755.1 Brotaphodocola sp.
AGCATACGGTTCATACCCGTAGTGTCGAGAGTTCGAATCTCCCTTCCGCTATGATGATCAGGCATCTGCGAAAGCAGATGCCTTTTTTGTTGTCTGCTTGATGCACTTGGTGCTTTGCATCCCCGCGGAGCGTTTTTTGTTTCATAGGACGCAGTTTCCTATGAAATAAAAAAAGACTTGCGATCCCCTCATCTTTCCAAGTAAAGAAACCACAAGTCTTCCATCTTCTTGATTCTTCGATTCTACTAAAAAAATCTAATTAAGATTTTAAGATTCTAATTAATCTTCCTTCTTCTTTCCGTCAAGCATTTCTTCCATCGTATGCCATCCGAGAACTGCGCATTTTACACGCGCCGGCATGTGGGAGATATCCTTCAAGGAAACGACTTCCTCAAGCTCATCGATCTCCTCATCGCTTGCCTCGCCCTTGATCATGCGGAAGAAGATGTCTGCGAGATGCATTGCCTCATCCTTCTTGCGTCCGATCACAAGCTCCAGCATCATGTCTACAGATGCCTGTGAGATCGCACATCCGCTTCCCTGAAACGCACCGTCAACAATCACGCCGTCCTCAACTTTCAGCTGGAGGATGATGTCATCTCCACAGCTTGGATTTACACCCTCAAGAATCAGGTTTGCATCCGGCAGTGACTCCTTGTGTGCAGGATGAAGGTTGTGCTCTGTCAGAATTTCATTATAAAACGTTCTACTCTGCATATCCCATTTCCCTCCGAACATTTCTCAGGCAGTTTAAGAACCGCTCGATATCGTCTTCTGTATTATAAAAAGCAAGGCTCGCTCTTGCTGTGGACATCACCCCTAAATGCTTTAAGAGTGGCTGTGCACAGTGATGACCTGCACGCACGTTGACATGACCTGCATCGAGAATCGACGCAATGTCGTGCGGATGAACACCGTCAACGGTGAAGCTCAAGATTCCACAGTGCTCTTCCGGCTTATCGCTTCCGATCACATGGATTCCTGGAATCTGCTTCATTCCATCGAGTGCCATCTTCGTCAGCTCAAGCTCTCTCTGGTGAACGGTTTCCATGCCGATCGACTGAAGATACTCGATTGCTGCCTTGAGTGCCATTGCACCGGCACCATTTACCGTACCTGCCTCAAACTTGTGAGGAAGCGGAGCATAGACAGCGCCCTCACGGGTAACAGAATCGATCATCTCACCACCGGTCAAAAACGGAGGCATCTTCTCAAGAATCTCCTCTCTGCCGTAGAGAACGCCGATTCCCATCGGTGCCATCAGCTTATGTCCGGAGAATGCGAGGAAATCTGCGTCCATCTCCTGAACATCAATCGCCATATGCGGAGCACTCTGCGCTGCATCGACAAGGACAACTCCACCGTTTGCATGAACGAGAGAGATGATCTGCTCGATCGGAGTAGTTCGTCCGAGAACGTTGGAAACGTGGCAGATTCCCGCCAATTTCGTGTTCGGGGTCACTGCCTCGCGAATTGCCTCCTCGGAGAAGAAACCAGTCTGGTCGCACTCAAGATACTTGAGCGTTGCTCCGGTCTGGCGTGCAACCATCTGCCATGGAAGCATGTTGCTGTGATGCTCTGCGATCGTAATCAGAATCTCATCGCCCGGCTTCAAAAAATTCAGTCCATAGCTGTAAGCGACGAGGTTAATGCTCTCCGTTGTGTTGCGGGTGAAAATGATCTCCGACTCCTTCTTCGCATGAATGAAATCTTTCACGCATGTTCTCGCTTCCTCATAGCGGTCTGTTGCCTCCATACCAAGCTCATAGAGACCACGAAGCGGGTTTGCATTGTATCTCTCATAAAACTCGCGCTCTGCGTCGATCACAACCTGCGGGCGCTGTTCCGTTGCTGCATTGTCGAGATAGGCAATATCCAGATTCATGAGAAGCGGAAAATCTTTTTTATAATTTACCATTTCCATTTACTTCTCCTCCTCTTCATCGTCTGCCTCGTCGCCACCACCGAGATATGCCTCTACGGTATCACGAACGGATTTTACCGGAATTCTTGCATTCAGCGCATCCACGCGCGCACGGGCAAGCATTTTCTCTGCTTCCTCCTTCGGGATTCCTCTCGATGCCAGATAGAACAACGTCTGGTCATCGAGTTTTCCGATTGAAGCACCGTGATTTCCCTCTACATCTTCCTCTGCACAGAGAATCAGCGGAATCGTCTGGTTGACAAGCTCCTCACCGAGAATCAGCACGTCCTCGCTCTCCGTTCCCTTGGAACCTGCACAACCTGCGATAAAGTCGATCGTTCCACGGAAGATCTTAAATGCATTCTCAGATACGACTCCGGAAACTTCCATCAGGCTCTCCGTCTTCTTTCCATGATGACGAGCCGTGTAATTCATATCAAGGTGCTGACCCGGCTTTGCGGTGTAACCGATTCCTGCGGTAAAGTTACTTGCCTTTCCCTTAAGGTCGATCTCTCCGCCGGAATACAGCTTTCCTGCACCTAACTCGAGCTTTACAAGCTCCACGCGCGCATTGTCCTCACAGACACCGCCAAGATCACTTAAGCAGGTCACACCTGCATCAAGAATCTCTGCCATATAAATGCGAACAACTGCATTTTTCTCTGCGCAAACCTTGATCTGGTGAGCGCTAAGTCCCTGACCTGCGCCTGCACTCCGGTACAGAACAGTCACGTTCAGCACACTGTTCTCCTTCGCATGAAGGTAGAGGCGGTTGAAGTAACGCTCGCCCGGCTGGCATTCGTAATCGAACACAGCCATATTGTCCTCATCTGCACCTGCTTCTGCGGTAATCACATCCACCTGTGCCTGCTCGTCTTCCTCTGCGAGACGATCCATATCCGGTCCCATTCCGGTCACCAGATTCTTCCATGCAAATCCATTCTCTGTCTGCTCACTCTGGATCTTCTCTGCACTTACTCTTTCCCAGGTGGTTCCATGTCCCGTCACAACTGGGGTAACCGGACATGCTTTTTCTATTTTCACATCAGTCAGTCGGCTCTCATTCATCTTCAGCCAGTTCCATGTTCTGGCCGGAAGCCGGTTCACTGTCATATCAATTCCCTGTCCCATCTCAATCCTCCGTCTTTAACCGATACTGCCCTTCATCTCCAGCTGGATCAGGTTGTTCATCTCAACGGCATACTCCAGCGGAAGTTCTTTGGATACGTTATCTGCAAATCCACTTACGATCATTGCGCGGGCATCTTCCTCGCTGATACCTCTCGACATCAGATAGAAGACAGCCTCATCGCTGATTCGTCCGATCTTTGCCTCATGACCGACATCGGCATCCGGAGTGCGGATGTCCATTGCCGGAATGGTATCGGAACGGGATTCCTCATCCAGCATCAGAGATTGACAGGATACTCCTGCCTTGCTGTGCTTTGCCTGAGCGCCGATCACAACCGAACTGCGGAAGGTGCTGATACCGCCATCCTTTGAGATGGACTTTGTGTTGATGTAGCTGGATGTATTCTTTCCGATGTGTACAACTTTTGCACCTGTATCGAGGTTCTGTCCACGTCCTGCAAATGTGATTCCGGTGAATTCCATACGGGAATTGTCGCCCTTCAGAACAGTCATCGGATACAGGTAAGACACATGGGAACCGAAGGAACCGGATACCCACTCCATCACACCGCCCTCAGCGATCTGAGCGCGCTTTGTGTTCAGATTGTACATGTTCTTTGACCAGTTCTCGATTGTGGAATAACGCAGTTTTGCATTCTTTCCAACAAACAGCTCAACGCATCCTGCATGCAGGTTTGCAACGTTGTATTTCGGTGCGGAACATCCCTCGATGAAGTGCAGGGAAGCGCCCTCATCTACGATGATCAGCGTGTGCTCAAACTGACCTGCTCCCGGTGCATTCAAACGGAAATAGGACTGAAGCGGAATCTCCACACTGACGCCCTTCGGAACATACACGAAAGAACCGCCGGACCAAACTGCGCCGTGCAGAGCTGCAAATTTATGATCTCCCGGAGTCACGAGCTTCATGAAGTGAGTGCGGATCATCTCTGCATACTGCTCGCCGTACTCTCCACGCATTGCGCCCTCAAGATCGGAATAAATAACACCCTGAGCAGCCACTTCCTCGCGGACATTGTGGTAAACCAGCTCGGAGTCGTACTGTGCACCCACACCAGCGAGAGATTTACGCTCTGCCTGCGGGATACCCAGCTTCTCAAATGTATCCTTGATGTCCTCCGGCACCTCAGACCACTTTGCACTCATATGAGTGTTTGGACGGACATAGGTAACGATGTTGTCCATGTCCAGCTCATCGATCGACGGACCCCAGTCCGGGATCTCCATCTTATTGTATGTCTCCAGAGCTTTATGACGGAATATTCTCATCCACTCCGGATCATTCTTCTCTTCGGAAATTTTTTCCACAATATCACTTGTCAGTCCGGATTTTACCCGATAAGCATCCTTTTCCTCATTTCGGAAATCGTAGAGGCTTCGGTCCACGTCCTGTACATATGTTTTCTCTTTCTCAGCCATGACCTATCCTCCTACTTGCGGGATGCCATCTCAATGTAGGACTCGAAGCCCTTCTCATTGATCTCTTCTACCATGGAACCGTCACCAGTTGCCACGATTCTTCCGTCTACCATAACGTGTGTGTAATCGACATGAAGTGCATCCAGAATTCTTGTGCTGTGCGTGATGATCAGCAGAGCACCTTCCTGATTCTTCTGATATTCCTTTACACCCTCGGAAACAAGACGAACTGCATCGACATCCAGACCAGAGTCTGTCTCATCCAGAATTGCCAGGCTCGGCTTGAGCATCATCAGCTGAAGAATCTCAGCCTTCTTTTTCTCACCACCGGAGAATCCTACATTCAGGCTTCTTTCTGCATACGCCTCGTCCATCTGAAGAACGCCCATATCCTTCTCCAGTTCCTTCTTGAATGCCCACAGCTTGAGCTTTCCGCCCTGTTGCTGACGAACTGCATTTCTGATGAATCCTTCCAGAGAAAGACCCGGAACCTCGAGAGGCTCCTGGAAAGAAAGAAACATACCCTCTTTCGCACGCTTATCAGCGCCCTCTCTCGTCACATCGTTTCCCTTAAAATTGATTGAGCCACCGCTTACCTGATAACGCGGATTTCCCATCAGGACATAACCCAGAGTGGACTTACCTGCTCCGTTCGGTCCCATCAGAACATGGGTCTCTCCCTTATTTACTGTCAAATTGATTCCGTGAAGAATCTCCTTATCCTCTACATTTACCGTCAGCTGGTCTACCTTTAAAATCGGCTCTGACATACGCGCTCTCCTCCATTTCTGCTCTTTCCCAAGTCTGTCCCGTTACTCATTTCTCATTCTTTATTCGATTTCTGATTTTATTGACCGGGCACTCTTGTATTGTCCATCCGGTACTTGTTCCGGAATTTGATCCGTGCTATAATACAAAAAATCTTCAACAAATCATAAAAAGCGTCATCGACGCTCTCTCAATATGTCAAATAACATAAAACCGTGCAATTCCTACTTGCTGACTAGGAATTGCACGGCTACATTATATCGCGCTTTTTCTTATTTTTCAAGCCCTCGCACACAATCTTCTGCAAAATTTTCTCATTTTTGGGGTTGTCTAAAACTAACTCCTATTATACAAAAAAAGGAACCATCTTTCGATGATTCCTTAGAGGCGACAACCAGATTTGAACTGGTGATCAGGGTGTTGCAGACCCACGCCTTACCGCTTGGCTATGTCGCCATATTATTAAATTATGCATCACTGCAAGTGACTCCGACGGGAATCGAACCCGTGTTACCGCCGTGAAAGGGCGATGTCTTAACCGCTTGACCACGGAGCCTTATTTAAGCTCCCCCTGTTGGACTCGAACCAACGACACTGCGGTTAACAGCCGCATGCTCTACCGACTGAGCTAAGGAGGATTATTAGAAAGTGTATCACACCTTCAAAACTACATACATGTTGACAACCAACCGAATCAATTATGACCATGCTTTCTTGGTCAAGCCCTCACCCTATTAGTAGCAGTCAGCTCCATGT
>NZ_CFAHBC010000062.1:0-5770 GCF_983179755.1 Brotaphodocola sp.
GGAAATCGTCAGGGAGGCTTTGGCGGAAACCGTGAGGGCGGAAATCGTCAGGGAGGCTTTGGTGGAAACCGCGCAGGACAGGGAAGCCGTCCGGGTCAGAGAGATTCTGCAAAGAGCAGCAGCGGATTTGATACGCTTCAGACCAAGCCGACGAGCAACCGTCAGGCTACGAAGAACAGCCACAAGAACGACCGTTACGACAAGAACCGCATGGTAGAGGACGGACCAAGAAACAAGAACGGCAAGGTATCGAAGCATCCGTTTATCATGCCGCAGAAGCCGGTTGAGGAGAAGGTTGAGGAGACGATCAAGGTTATCACGATTCCGGATGTTCTGACCATTAAGGAACTCGCAGATAAGATGAAACTTCAGCCGTCCGCTATCGTTAAGAAGCTCTTCTTACAGGGCGAGATCGTAACTCTGAACTCTGAGATCAGCTTTGAAAAGGCTGAGGAGATCGCAATGGAGTACGAGGTACTCTGCGAGAAGGAAGAGAAGATCGATGTGATTGCAGAGCTTCTGAAAGAGGACGAGGAGGATGAGAAGGATCTCGTTCCGAGACCGCCGGTAGTCTGCGTAATGGGTCACGTTGATCACGGTAAAACTTCCCTTCTGGATGCAATCCGTAAGACGAACGTAACCGCAAAAGAGGCAGGCGGAATCACCCAGCACATCGGTGCATACACCGTTGATGTTAAGGGTCAGCAGATTACCTTCCTTGATACCCCGGGACATGAAGCATTTACCGCAATGCGTATGAGAGGTGCACAGTCCACCGATATCGCAATCCTTGTAGTCGCAGCAGATGATGGCGTTATGCCACAGACTGTTGAGGCAATCAACCATGCAAAGGCAGCAGAGGTCGAGATCATTGTTGCAATCAACAAGATTGATAAGCCAAGCGCAAACATCGATCGCGTAAAGCAGGAGCTTGCTGAGTATGAGCTGATCCCGGAGGATTGGGGCGGAAGCACGATCTTCGTTCCGGTATCTGCACACACGAAGGAAGGTATCCCGGAGCTTCTTGAGATGATTCTTCTGGCATCTGAGGTGAAGGAGCTGAAGGCAAACCCGAACCGCCGTGCAAGAGGTCTCGTTATTGAGGCAGAGCTGGATAAGGGAAGAGGTCCGGTTGCAACGATCCTCGTACAGAAGGGTACTCTTCGTATCGGTGACAACGTAACCGCAGGTCCGTGCTACGGTAAAGTCCGTGCAATGATGGATGATAAGGGTCGTCGTGTCAAAGAGGCTGGTCCGTCCATGCCGGTTGAGATCCTCGGTCTGAATGACGTTCCGGGTGCAGGCGATGTGCTGATGGCAACCGAGAACGAGAAGGAAGCAAGAGGAATGGCAGAGACCTTCGTTGCAGAGAGCAAAAACAAACTGCTTGAGGAGACGAAGTCCAAGATGTCCCTTGATGATCTGTTCAGCCAGATCAAGGCAGGTAACGTCAAGGAACTGCCGATCATCGTTAAGGCAGATGTACAGGGTTCTGTTGAGGCAGTGAAGCAGAGTCTTGTGAAGCTGTCCAACGAGGAGGTTGTTGTAAAGGTAATCCACGGCGGTGTTGGTGCAATCAATGAGTCCGATGTCAACCTTGCAGCAGCTTCGAGCGCAATCATCATCGGCTTCAACGTTCGCCCGGATGCAACTGCAAAGTCCATCGCAGAGCGTGAGAAGGTTGATGTACGTCTCTACAAGGTTATCTATCAGGCAATCGAGGATGTAGAGGCAGCAATGAAGGGTATGCTTGATCCGGTATTCGAGGAGAAGGTAATCGGTCACGCAGTTGTCCGCCAGACCTTCAAGGCTTCCGGTGTCGGCACAATCGCCGGTTCCTACGTAACCGACGGAAAGTTCCAGAGAGGATGCTCCTGCCGTATTACGAGAGAGGGTGAACAGCTCTTCGACGGTGCATTGGCTTCTCTGAAGCGTTTCAAGGACGATGTGAAGGAAGTGGCAGCAGGCTACGAGTGTGGTCTTGTATTTGAGAAGTTTAACGATCTGAAGGAAGACGATCAGGTCGAGGCATATATTATGGTTGAGGTACCGCGCTAGGGCGGATCGGGAAAGAGTCGAAAAGACGCTTTCTGCAGCCAGTGAGTCAGAGCTTTCAGGGCTCTGGCTCACAACCTGAAAGGAAAGAAAAGCATGCGTAAAAACAGCATTAAAAACACAAGAATCAATGCAGAAGTTCAGAAGGAGCTCAGCGAGATCATCCGCTCTGAGATCAAAGATCCGCGTGTAAACGGAGCAATGACGAGCGTGGTTTCTGTTGAGGTAACTCCGGATCTGAAGTACTGCAAGGCATATATCAGTGTTCTTGCAGATGAGGAGCGCGCAAATGCAGTGCTTGCAGGTCTCAAGAGTGCAGAGGGATATATCCGCCGTGAGCTGGCTCGCAGAGTCAACCTGCGCAACACCCCGGAGATCACGTTCAAGCTGGATCAGTCCATCGAGTATGGTGTAAATATGTCCAGACTGATCGATGAGGTGACAAAGGATTTAAAAGAAGACTAAAAAACGGATGATTACAAAAATAAATATGATTAATTACGAAGACAAAGGGGGACCACAGATGAGCAGACTTATAGAAATGATTGAGACGGCTGAGACAATTGCAGTTCTGGGACATATCCATCCGGATGGTGATTGCGTTGGGTCCTGCCTTGCCGTTTGCAATTACATCAGGGAGCAGTATCCAGAGAAGGTTGTGCAGGTCTATCTGGAGAAGCCTCCTGTAAAGTTTAATTATCTGAAATATTTTGATGAGATCTGTCAGGATGCACATACCGGAAAGACGTATGATCTGTGCATCTGTCTCGACAGTGCGGCGCTTGATCGTCTGGGTGAGTTTGCGGCATATCTTGACAGTGCACAGGCGAGCATCTGTCTCGATCACCATGTGACGAATTCCGGATACGCGCAGGAGAACTTCGTGCTTGAGGCGAGCTCCGCGAGTGAGGTGGTCTATGGTTTCCTCGATCTGGATAAGATCAGCAAGGAGACCGCAGAGTGCATTTACACCGGTATTCTGCATGACACCAATGTATTCAAGAACAGCAACACAACAGAGCACACGATGGAGGTTGCCGGAAAGATGATGAGCAAGGGCATCAACTTTGCAAAGATCATCGACGAGAGCTTCTATCGCAAGACTTATGTGCAGAATCAGATTCTCGGAAGAGCACTTCTCGAGAGCGTGGTTTTCCTTCATGGAACCTGCATTTTCAGTGTCGTGCGCCGGAGAGATATGGAGTTCTACGGAGTGGAATCCACCGATCTCGATGGAATTGTTGATCAGATGCGAATCACCGAGGGCGTGGAGGTTGCGATTTTCCTCTATGAGATCGAGAATCATGTGTTCAAGGTGAGCATGCGCTCGAACAATTACGTCAATGTGAGCAAGGTTGCTGCCTACTTTGGTGGTGGCGGTCACATTCGTGCATCCGGATGCACAATGAACGGAAGCGTTCATGACGTGATCAACAACCTCTCCAGACAGATTGAAGCACAGATGAAGGAACACAAATCATGATGGATGGCATCATAAATGTATACAAAGAAAAGGGATATACCTCTCACGATGTGGTCGCAAAGCTGAGAGGTATTCTCCGAATGAAAAAAATCGGTCACACCGGGACGCTTGATCCGGATGCAGAGGGCGTACTTCCGGTATGTCTTGGAAAAGCGACAAAGCTGTGCGATCTTCTGATAGACAAGACGAAGACGTATCAGGCAGTTATGCTTCTCGGACAGGAGACCGATACGCAGGACACGACGGGGGAGGTTCTTGCACAGTATCCGGTTAATGCGATGGAAGAAGAGGTCAGAGAGGCAGTTGAGAGTTTTCTCGGACCTTATATGCAGGTCCCGCCGATGTACTCCGCACTCAAGGTCAACGGAAAAAAGCTCTATGAACTTGCGCGCGCGGGTAAAGAGGTTGAGCGGGAAGCTCGTCCGGTTGAGATTTTTGAGATTCATGTCGATTCGATCGAGCTTCCGCGTGTGACGATGACCGTGACCTGCTCAAAGGGAACCTACATTCGCACGCTCTGCTATGACATCGGACGAAAGCTCGGCTGTGGAGGCTGTATGGAACACCTTCTGCGCACTCGCGTGGATCGGTTTGAACTTGCGGACAGTCTGAAACTTTCACAGATCGAGGAACTTCGCGATCGCGGTGAAGTGGAGAACCATGTGATCGCAGTTGATGAGGTCTTTGCGGGGCTTCCGGCGTACACGGCAGTGCCGGGGGATGGGGACAAGCTCGTCCACAATGGAAATCCGTTTCCGATCGAGCTTGCGACTCGCTGTGAGGACGGAAAGTCAAGCTCTCAGGATCGGGGAGCTAAGCAGAGCGCAGAACATTCACATCGGTTGAGTTCGCGTATCGAAGAGGGAGAGTTGGGAAAAGCGTTGTTTGATCCGCAGAAGAATATCCGCGTTTATGACAGCGAAGGAAGATTCATCGGAGTTTACGGGTATGAGAAGAGCAAGAGGCGCTATAAGCCTCTGAAAGTATTTCTGGGAGGTTAAGCAAGATGCAGGTTATCACCGGAACGAGAGAGTTTCAGATCAGCGAACCGACGGTTGTGACAATCGGAAAATTTGACGGACGCCATAAAGGGCACCAGAAGCTTCTGCGAAAGATGCAGGAGCTCAAGGAAAGCATGGGGCTTCGTATCGCAGTGTTTACGTTTGATATGGCGCCGATGGGAGTTGTGACGGGCCATCCGGTGACGGTGATTACGACGAACGAGGAGCGTCGTCGGAAATTGGAGCGCATGGGTGTTGATTACCTTGTGGAATACCCGTTTGATCGGGAGATCGCCCATATGGACCCGGAGACTTTTGTGAAAAAGATTCTTGTTAGTCAGATGCATGCGAAGGCGATCACCGCGGGACCAGATTGCAGTTTCGGCTACATGGGTGCCGGAAATGTGGAATTGCTTCGGATTCTCTCAGACCAGTGCGGGTTTGAGGCAGTGATTATCGAGAAAGAGCAGGATGAGCACCGCGACATCAGCAGTACCTATGTGCGCGAGGAGCTTACGCTTGGCAACATCGAGAAGGCAAATGAGCTTCTCGGGGAGCCTTACACGATCGGCGGGACGGTTGTGCATGGCAATCATCTCGGCGGTCCGGTTCTCGGATTTCCGACCGTCAACCTGCTTCCACCGCCAGAGAAACATCTTCCTCCGTTTGGGGTCTATGTGACTCGCATTCTGATTGATGAGAAGGAGCAGACTGTGGGAAAGCAGACTGTGGGAAGTCATCAGAGAGTTTTCGGCGGAATCAGCAACATCGGCAGAAAACCGACGATCAGCGGGGACAATCCGGTGAGTGTGGAGACCTACATCATGGGATTTGACGGAGATTTGTACGGAAAACAGATCGAGGTTCAATTCCTGAATTTTGAGCGTCCGGAGATGAAGTTTGATTCGCTTGAGGCACTCAAGGAACGAATCGGAAAAGACCGGAATTACGGGGAAATGTATTTTCGGGAACATCCGGAATTTTTGCGGGAAATTTGAGTCTTGTACGCTTTGCGGGCATCGACTTGAATGAAATTTAGATTTAGAATTAGATTTTAGGATGGAGTTTGTTTTGCGTTTGGGTCAGTGTTGAGATGAATTTCAATAAAATGAGTTTCAATAAAAAACGGTAAATCAGGGAGGAGTTTGACGTGCGCAGAGCATGTCAGACTCCTTTTTGTGAGTGCGCCCGGCGGCGCACGTTTCTAACCGGTGCAAGTCCGGAATCCGCC
>NZ_CFAHBC010000063.1:0-4969 GCF_983179755.1 Brotaphodocola sp.
GAAATATTGAATTTTCAAGGTGCGAATCCCATTTTAGGTATGGGAAGTCTTAGTTCTTTAAAAATAAAATTTGATTGTAATATTTTTATTGGAGTGTGCCTGAGAATTTTTCGGACACACTCCAATTTTTAAACAGGGTGAAACAAAATCATTGTGCCCGGTTTGGAGCTTTATTTTTTACATCCAGAGCATTGGCTGACGGATGGCAAGAAACCGGGAGAATGAGGAGATTTTCTTGACAGATCAAATATATTCTGATAATTTAAAACATAGAAGCATTGTGAAAATAGACCGCGAATGTGGGATCGGCTTTTGGAAGAGAATCCGATCCCATTTTTCATATTCAAAGGTAAAGTCGTAGAGGATATTTGGAAGGCGTCAAAAGGCGGTGGGAGAATATGAGAAGAATTTGCAAAAGGTGGGCATGTGGAATTTTGTTCGCGACCGGACTGCTTTTGACCGGTTGCAGTATGGGACAGATTGGAGAGGGAAAAAAGGTTGAGAAACCAGATCCCAAGCATCCGGTGACGATTACCGTGTGGAATTACTACAATGGCGCTCAGATGCAGGCGTTTGAGGATCTGGTCGAAGAGTTTAATGAGACGGAGGGTGAGAAACAGGGAATCTATGTGGATGCTTACAGCATGGGAAATGTCAATGAACTGGAGAGCAATGTGCTCGATGCAGTGAAACGCAAGGTTGGCGCAAGTGAACTGCCCAATATTTTTGCAGCCTATGCCGATACGGCTTACGCGGTTGATCAGCTTGGCTACGTCGTTGACATTCGCCCGTATCTGTCCGAGAAAGAGCAGAGCCGTTTTGTGAAGAGTTATCTGGAGGAGGGCGCTTTCTCAAATGATGGAAGCCTGAAGATTTTTCCGATTGCGAAGTCCACAGAGGTGTTTATGCTGAATAAGACCGACTGGGATCGGTTCGCAGAGAGCACAGGCGCGAGTATGGATGATTTAAAGACGATCGAGGGAATCACACGGACGGCGCAGGAGTATTATGAGTGGACAGACAGTCTCACACCGGAACCGAATGACGGAAAGGCATTTTTCGGAAGAGATGCAATGGCAAATTATATTTTGACCGGTGCGCGTCAGCTCGGAGTGAAGATCTTTTCGATAAAAGATGAAAAGGTTACCCTGAATTTTGATCATGATGTGATGCGCAAAATCTGGGACAATTTTTATATTCCGTTTGTGAAGGGATATTTCGGGGCATCCGGGAGATTCCGAAGTGATGACATCAAGACAGGCAATCTGATCGCTTTTGTTGGTTCTTCTTCGGGAAGCAGTTTCTTCCCGGAAGAGGTAATTTTAAGCGACAATGAGAGGTATCCGATTGAGTTAGAGGCACTGGAGTGTCCGCGATTTGAAAATTCAGAGAATTTTGCCGTTCAGCAGGGAGCCGGAATGGTTGTCACGAAGACGGACGAAAAATCGATCTATGCCTCGATTGAGTTTTTAAAATGGTTTACTCAGGATGATCGAAATATTCAGTTTGCAGTGACCTCCGGCTATCTTCCGGTCACCAAAGAGGCAAACAACGTCGATCGGATCTGTTCGGAGATGTGGGAGGAGTCCACGAATCTTCCGGTTCTTCGTGCGGCGGTAAACACGATCAACCACAATCAGCATTATACGATGCCGGCATTTGAAAATGGAACGGATGCGAGAAATGTCTTGCAGTATTCGATGTCAGACCGGGCAACAGCGGATCGACAGGTTGTTTTGGAGCGTATACGAAATGGTATGAGTCTGGAGGAAGCGACGGAGAGTTTTGTGAGTGATGACTGGTTTGAAAACTGGTATCAATCTGTAAAAACACAGCTGGAGAATCTGATAAAATGAGTGAAGACGAAAACAGAAGCACAGATGAAAAAACAGATGAAAATACAGAGAAAATAGTAGAGGAAACAGTAGAGGAAACGAAAGAAAAAGCGATAAAGCAGAAAGAAGTACAAGAGAAAAGAATAAAAGAGAAAAGAATAAGAGAGAAAAAAACAGGAACGACGAAAAATCCAAATACCCCGAAGAACATTCCTGTTCTTTTGAAACTTCTGCTTCCGATGATTCTGCTTGTCTCGGCGGAGGTGGCGATCTTTGCGGGAATGATTTTCGGCGGAGATCTGATCTCCTACATGGAGCAAAATGAAAAGGCGATTTTAAAAGAGCGTGTCATCAATCGAAAGAGTTATCTGGAGAGAAAGATGCTTTTGCGCTGGTCGGATGTGTCGGATACCGTTTCCTCAATCAATGGAATCACCTCAGATCTGCTTCTCATGGGAAAAATCTCATGGAATACGCTGGATGACGGCTCTGCGGAGGCACTCCCACTTCTGCGCCGGTCTGCCCCACTTCTGATTGACCTGATGCGAAACAATGAGGTGACGGGTGCGTTTTTAATTTTAAATACCGATGATCTTCGAGAGTCTGAAAATCAGGGGATTTATAAAGATAAGCCGGGAATTTATATTCGCGATTATGATCCGGATGCGCGTCCTTCTGATCGAAATGAGGATCTGATTTTGAAATATGCACCGGCGGAGATCGTAAAAACCCTGAATATTTCTCTTGGGAAGCTCTGGGAACCGCAGTTTTCGTTTGGAGAAAATGGAAAATATGATGCCTACTTCTACGAACCGTATCAGACAGCCCTTGAGACTCAAAATCCTCAGAAAATGGCAGTTTCCGATCTTGGCTATTGGAGTCTGTCACACAGGCTTGACCGGGAGGAGAAGGATGTGATTTCTTATTCTGTGCCGTTGGTTCTTCCGACGGGCAGAGTTTACGGAGTTCTGGGCATAGATCTCACGATCGATTATCTCAAGACACTGATTCCGTCGAGAGAGCTTTTGAATGGAAATGCGGGCTTGTATCTTCTTGGTGCGGAAAATGAGGACGACGGTGTATTTTATCGTGCAATGGTAAATGGTCCTCTGTACAATCAGGTTTTGAAGGAAAATGACAACTGGACGATTGTCTGGGATGGCGATGACGCGCTGATTGAGAATGAGCAGGGAAAGAAGATCTACTGCGATGTCGAGTATCTCAATCTCTACAATAGGAATACGGCATTCAGCAATCAGCGGTGGGCACTGATCGGGGCAGCGGAGACAAAAGATCTCTTCGTCTTTTCCGACCGAGTGATCCAGGTCCTGATTCGAGCGGTTCTTCTGATGATGGGGGTCGGTATTGCCGGAGGAGCGTTGATCAGTTCGATGATCTCACACCCGATTTCTCATCTGACAAGAAATGTGCAGAGTGCACGCCCGTCGGTTGGAATTCAATTTGACCGGACAGGCATCCGTGAGATTGATCTGCTCGCGGAAAAACTGGAGGATTTGAACCAGGAAATGTTCTATGAGGCGGAGAGAATCGCTCATATCATCAATATGACGAGCGTTCCGATTGCGCTGTTTGAGACAAACCGTGAGGAAAACAGTGTCTTTCTCACAGACAAGTTCTTTGAAATGTTTGAGATAGACAGGGAGATCAGCGAGGATCTGACGATTCAAGAGTTTGAGAGAATCATAAAGGACCTTGAACCATATAGAAGAAATTCCAGACAATATATCGATGAGAAAAAGCGTCAGGAGCGCATTTACAAAATTCCGGTTCTGCAAAGAAAGGGATCAGAGACGGCTAGGGAATCAAAGGCAGAGACAAGTGCGGAAAAATCGACGGAGAGAAACCGTGTGGAAGCAGCACAGAAAGAAAATCCAACATCTGTGCGCTACGTCCGGATGACGCTCAGCGATGATGGAAACCGGTGCATCGGACTGGTGGAAGATGTCACGGACACGACGCTTGAGCGCAAGAGCATTGAATTTGAGCGCGATCATGATCTGCTGACTGGCATTTTGAATCGCCGTGCATTCTTGAGAAAGATGCAACAGCTCTTTGATCAGGGAGAAACTGTGCTGAAAACGGCGGCTCTTTTGATGATCGATATGGATGAGCTTAAGTTTGTCAACGATACCTACGGACATGAGTTTGGAGATCGATATTTGAAAACGGCGGCACATTGTTTTCAGAGTTCAGTGCCGGAGAAAAGCATTGTATCAAGACAGTCTGGTGATGAGTTCCAGATCTTTCTCTATGGATATGAGACGGAGAAAGAGGTTCGGGAGAAGATTGAGATTCTCAAGGAGAAGATTCGGGAGGCATCTCTGGATCTTCCGGATGGAAGGAAATTGTCACTGCAACTTTCTGGAGGTGTAGCGTGGTATCCGAAGGACAGCATCGAGTATGAACAGCTGAAAATCTATTCCGACAGTGCAATGTATGAGGTGAAGCACAGTACAAAGGGCGCAATCAGGGATTACAAGAAGGCATAGGAAGTACAGTGAGTCGGATGAGCAGATAAGAGTTGACAGGAATCATGGACCAGGTTCCTCCTCTCTGTCCTTTGTGCTTTGATCCAGGAAAGTCCTTTCGAGTCAGTTGAGGAAGACAATGGTTTGATCGAGACAATCGAGGTATTTGTGATTTTAAGATAAAATATAAAAAAACAGAAAAAACATGAAAGTCAGAAAAAAGTGAAAAAAGTGCTTGACGTTTGTTTGTGGGTATGATATTATAATCCTCGCCCCTGAAAAAGGGGCACTGATTAAAAAAGAAAATCAGAGAAAAATAAAAAAGTTGTTGACAGATTAACGACAATGTGATATGATATAAAAGTTGCCGCTGAGATGCGAACAACGAAGAAGTCAAAAAACTTCAAAATAAAATAAAAAGTGCTTGACAATTCAAAAGCAACGTGATAAAATAAAAAAGTTGCTGCTGAAAATAAAGCAACAAACTGAACCTTGAAAATGAAAGATTGAACAGTGTTTAAAACCCTGAAAATTCTTATAAAAAAGAGTCTTTTGGTAAAGACATCTTTGAATTGAGAAATTCAGAACAAAAACAAACCAAACAACAGTAGAACGGTTTAATAATTAGCTAGTGGTTAATCTATT
>NZ_CFAHBC010000064.1:0-4921 GCF_983179755.1 Brotaphodocola sp.
CCAGATCCGTGATCTCCACGCTCGTTCCCTGCAGCTCTGCCTTCTTGATCACCAGCTCACTTGCCGGGCTCTCGTAGTCCTCGTAGTTTGCTGTCGATACCTTTACTATGACTTTGTATGTTCCTGCATTGATCGGATTCTCTACGACTTCTCCGGCTTCATCCAGATACGTTACCGTATAGTCATCAATCTGCTCGTCTGCTACTCCGGTTACGCTCACACTTGCCTTGTGAACATTTCCGTCATAAACGTGCTCCAGATCCGTGATCTCCACGCTCGTTCCCTGCAGCTCTGCCTTCTTGATCACCAGTGCCTGCTCGGCAGTCTGGCTGTTTGCGCCATAGTTCTTAGAATCTTTGACTGTAACCGTCACATGATAAGTGCCAACCTCGGTCGGAGCATCCTGAGACGTTGCTCCAGTCTCCATGTTGGTGTAGGTAACCGTTGCTTCTACACCTGCAAGTTCCTCTCCATCAATACCGGTCACCTGATACTCTGCACTGTGAGCCTGTCCATCGTAGGTATACTCAGCCGGTGTGATCGCAATCTGCGGGGTCACTTTGTTGATGATCAGGATTGCCGTTACATGCGGTGCAATCTTGTGCCATCCGTCTCCATTAAACCCAGCAACTACCTCATAAATACCTGCATCAGTCGGAACTGTGTAAGATCCGTTGTAGGTGTAATGAAGCTCTGCATTCTCACACTTCTGATCAAAATCTTTTCCATAGTACAGCTGTGCAGTCAGTCCCTGAGGCTGTCCATTGTAAAATACCGTCTTCGTTCCATCCTCATCCAGATCATCAAAACGAATCTGGGAATCAGAAAGCTCTACGGTATACTCACGAGAAATCGGCCATGCCAGCTGATCTCCATTGCGAATGTAAGCCGTCTGGGTGTAAGTTCCCGGATCAAGAACCGGGGTAGCCATGTCATAGTAGACACCAGCCAGAGAAGTTCCCTTGTAGCTGTAACGAACCTCTGTCGTCGGGTTCACCTGCTCCTGATCGGATACATAAATTCCAGCCTCAAACAGCTTCTCTGCCTCTTCATCGGTAGCCGGACGATCATTGAACGCGATCGTCGTCACATTGTTTTTCCATACAAGTCTGACATCCTGAGTCTCCGGTTTGATGATCAGAGATCCGACACCGACGGAAGACTCATAGTTCTGATCTGCGACAATCGCAACCGTCGCATACATACCGGCACGATTCGGTGTGCCAAACTGCACACGCAGAGAGGTCACAGAATCCGGCAGGTACTTGCTGATCGTCTCAAGTGCCTGAATAAAGCTGGATGTATCGATTCCTGCCTGCTCTAACAGTTTCAGAACGGTCTGAGACGCATCACTGTTCAGGAATTCCAGAACATCACTAATCGAAGCACCATCCGGGAAAATTGTGCGAATGATGGATTCCAGATCCACATCCATGCCTGCAACCGTGATCTTCGGAACATTAAACATAATCGTTCCATCAAAATCACTGTTCACTCCTGCATAGATTGCCAGAACCTTCAGTCCCTCCGGATTCGTGACAATGTACTCTCCCTGAATTTCCTGTCCATAAGTAATCGTGTAGAGCTGTTTTACGCGGATAGAAGACTTTGCCTTCACGATCTCCACTTGCACAGTTGCCTTGCTCGACTTGTAAGTATCATCGCCAAGATAAGTTACCTGAACTTCCTTGGTTCCCACATTGTAATCTGGGGTCAAAAGTGTCTTCGTATTGTTGACAATCTTAAACTTCTCGTAAGCCGGCTTCTCTGCAAGCGGATCTACCTTGCTGATGACCTGCTCATAGACTGCTCGCTTGAAGGTTTCCTCCTGATCCTCTGGAACATAAGTAACCTTCACACCGGAATTCAGTGTCACGCTGGTCTCCAGACGGGTGTCCTCCAGATTCAGAGTCACTTCCAATACCATCTTCCGATACTGATTTGTTCCATTCCAGGTAATTCGGATCTTCTCCGAAGTTTTATCTCCAAACTCATGCTCCAGGAAATTCACGCCTGGATCATGATCCAGAGACTTGTACGGAGAATAAAGACTCGACTCCGGCATATCAGAAGCTGCATACTCAACCTTCAAATCTTCCTTGTCAATCACAGACTCATCCGGTACGGTACCTGTCCAGTCCACAACTGCCTCAATGATCTTCTGAGCGGTGCTCTCATCGATCTCCTTTCCCTCATACCAGTTGAGCGTCGGGTCCTGTTTCGCTTCAAAACTCATCTTCTTGACAGAGACGGAAAGCTCGGTTGCTCCGTCCGGTACGGTATACTCATAAACATGAGCTGCCGTAAAGTCAGAGTCTCCAAGCATTGTGCCATCCACGCTCTCAAGATAATATCCATCCTTTGCGGAGATCTTGATCTCATGGTTGTCCTTATCCAGAAGCAGTTCGTCATCCGTTACGGTTGCATCTTTGTACTGGATCTGAATAGCATCACGGGTTGCTGTCTTGATCGTCACAATATCCTTGTTGCTTCGATCCGGGCGAAGTGCCAGCTCCAGCTCCAGCTCCAGTTTCGGATAGCGCTTTGAGCCGTTCCAGGTAATCCGAACGGTCTCTGTGTCAGCTCCAAAATTATGAGCTCCTTTGTACAGATAGGAATCGGCTCCCTTTATTTCGTAGGTAAGCTCTTTGTATGACTTCGATCCAGTGGCAGCTCCGGTTCCCATCAGATATTCCACCGTAACCTGATCTTTGGAAATCACGGTCTCACCCGGAAGCGTCTTTGTCCAGTCAAGTACCGCATCAAGAACCTTACCTGCGGTATCCTCATCTACGCTATCATCCGTCTCCCATGCAAGCCACGGGTTGGCGTTCGTCACAAACTCTGCCTTCAACGTCTCCACACTGATCGTAGACTCTCCATCCGCAATCGTGTAGGTCATCCAGCCATCATTTGAGAAATCGTCCTCAGACAGATCCGTATTTCCATTCACAGATGCAAGGAAATATCCGTCTTTTGCTTTGATAGAGATCTCGCGCGCCGTCTTATTAATATCAAACGCGTCGCCCGTCACTTCACTACTGCCATATTTCACTGTGAAATTATCTCTGGTGTTGCTGTCAAGTGTAATCGTCTCCACGTTTGCGCGATCTGCTTGATAGGAGATCTCCACTTCCAGATCCTCGGTGATATCATCCCCTGCAATCGTGTAGACATACTGATCTCCGTCTCTGATAACGGAAACATCAATGGAACTTGCAGAAGCATTGCTTACAGAGACTTCCGGAACCCAGCCGACCTGCGGGGTAATCTTAAATGTGAACTTCTGACGCAGTTTTGCCGTCTTCTCTCCGACCAGAGTTCCGTGATTTTCCGTCTCATCCGGCTCCGTGTATGCTACCTTGATCTCTTTGCGAATCTTTACCGTAGCATACTCGCCATCAGCGATGGAAGTCTCCACATATTCCTTTCCAGCATACGTCTTTGTCGTCCGCGCAGCACCAATTCCAATCTCGAAAGAAGTCGCAGAGCCACTCACTGCAACATCCATCAGGGATGAATAAGTTACTGATTGAACAGAAAGTCTGAGTTTCTTGTTGAGTGTCTCTCCACCAAGCTCAACCCAGTCCGTCGTCTGTCTCCCTAAAGTCGTCGCTGATGCATGATAATACCAGGTATCCGGGAAGTCTGCATCCACTCCGCCCCACACTTCACGCTTGAGTTCTTCTTTCAGCTCCTCTTCCGTCATGCCATCCCAGACATCAATCGTCGCACCCTGGTTTAAGTTCTGTCCTGCCTGCGCAGACAACTGAATCTGATTTGCCGAAAGAAGCTCCTTCTCTTCCGGTTCTTCCAAATCTGCATCACTCGATGTTGCCTTCTGTTCCTTGTCCGGTACGGTCACATCGTCAATCAGATCGCCTTCTCCGTCATTCTCTTCCGCATCGGAAGCCGTCGCCTTCGAAACCTTTTCTTCTTTTTCTTTCTTGTCTTCCTGTTTCTTGGTGTCATCGACTACATCTGCGTCTGAGGATGTTGCCACATCACCAGACTCTGACTCTGTGTCTTCCCCCTCTACCTGCGTCTCATTTGCAACCGGTACCTCTGCCTTTCCAGCCAAAGCCGGAGTCGGAACGCTCGTTGCCGTCACAGCAACCGCAAGTCCCATCGCGCATTTTTGTTTCCAAAGTTTTTTCTTACGCATACATCCTCCTCTAAGTTTTTAACTTCCCCATTACCTCCCAATAAGATACGATCTGAAAAACAGATAAAGTAAATAATAAGATCCATTATTCCTTAAATCTTCTTAATATTGTAACATAAAATCACTCCCAATACCACTATAATTTGGTAAAATATACAAGAACGAACAAAATTTGACGAATGAAAACAAACGTGCCAAAGAAGATTTTCACACCACTTACACACACAAAAAAAGACCGTGATATCTCTGTCACAGCCTTCTCTTTCCTCGTGCAGAAGAAGGGAGTCGAACCCTCAAGGTATTGCTACCACACGGACCTGAACCGTGCGCGTCTGCCAATTCCGCCACTTCTGCAAACCATTGTCCCGACAACACAAGTCGCCGTTTCAACGATATGTAGTATATCGCATCCCCCCATAAAAGTCAACTATTATTTGAATTATTTTGTTTTTTTGTTATATTCTGAAAATCATGTCATTTTCTTCAAGTTCCCGCGAACATATCCCCCAAAAGGAGAGCTTATTCCTTATACGCTTACCATTCCCTTTGATCAGTACTGTCAGCGCATAACAAACACGACCATAACAAACACAACTGGCGCTTTGTACCCTCGCAGAGCGTTTATTGTTTCATAGGAAATTGCGTCCTATGAAACAATAAAAAAAGACCGCGACATTTCTGTCACAGCCTTCTCTTCTCTCATGCAGAAGAAGGGAGTCGAACCCTCAAGGTATTGCTACCACACGGACCTGAACC
>NZ_CFAHBC010000065.1:0-4102 GCF_983179755.1 Brotaphodocola sp.
TCTATGCACATCAACTATTGAAACCGCCGTGTACCGAACGGTACGCACGGTGGTGCGAGAGGACGGCGGTTAGTCACCGCCTCCTACTCGATTAGGAAATTGCGTCCTATGAAACAAAAAATGCTTCGCGAAAATGCGCACTCGGCGCAGAGAACTGAGAGATTTGGATAAAATGTGAGAGAGTGAGGAAAAGATTTTGAAAAAATATACGGAGAATGAGGAAATTCGTGCACTGATCTGTAATCAGTGCGGGAAGAGGTTGATTGTCAAGAATGGAATTGTGAGAGAAGGATTTTTTGAGGCATCCCAAAACTGGAATTTCTTTTCGGAGAAGGATGGAGAAATCCAACGATGGGATTTGTGCGAATCCTGTTATGATGAGCTGATTTCAGGATTTCGGATTGCCGTGGAGACCGAGGAACAGGTTGAATTCATGTAAAGGGTGTGTTATCATTTGATAAGCGTGAACCTCGAGAGAATCTTAAATTCTCGGTGCGTTCATAATTGTCAGAAGTGAGGAACACACATTTATGTTGGATATTTGTTTACTGGGAACCGGAGGCATGATGCCTCTTCCGTATCGATGGCTGACTGCGATGATGGCGCGCTGTGATGGAAGCAGTCTGCTGATTGACTGTGGAGAGGGAACCCAAGTTGCGTTAAAAGAAAAAGGATGGAGCCCGAAGCCGATTGATGTCATCTGTTTTACGCATTATCATGCAGATCACATCAGTGGTCTCCCGGGACTTCTGCTCACGATGGGAAATGCGGAGCGCACGGAGCCGTTGACGTTAATCGGTCCGAAGGGACTTGAGCGCGTGGTCGGAGCACTGAGAGTGATTGCGCCGGAGCTTCCGTTTCCGCTTAAATTTATTGAACTGGAGGAGCAGAGACAACAGCTCAAGATCGGGCCGTACACAATTGATGCTTACCGCGTCAATCATAATGTAATCTGTTACGGTTACTCGATCTCAATTCCGAGAACTGGAAAATTTGACGTCGAGAGAGCGAAGGCGCAGGGCGTGCCGATGAAGGCATGGAGCCGTCTTCAGAAGGGTGAGACGCTTGAGATGGACGGAGTGACCTACACGCCGGATATGGTTCTTGGACCGGACCGCAGAGGACTCAGAGTGACGTACTGCACCGACACCCGCCCGGTTCCTGTGATTGCGGAGTATGCGCAGGATGCGGATCTTTTTATCTGCGAAGGCATGTACGGCGAGGATGGGAAAGAGGCGAAGGCGAGAGAACACCGCCATATGACGATGTATGAGGCAGCAGATCTCGCACGTCGTGCTCAGCCGAGAGAGATGTGGCTGACGCATTACAGTCCGTCTCTGACGCGTCCGGATGAGTTCATGGACAAGGTGAAAAAGATTTTCCCGAGAGCGAAGGCGGCGCGAGACGGCTGGACGAAAGAACTGATGTTTGAGGAAGAGAGCGGAGAAGAACAGAAATGATGATGGAAGATACAGAGAATACAGAGAAAGAGAAAAAAGAGAGAGAGATGACAGAGAAAGCTGGGACTGCGGAGAAGGATGTTCTGATTCTCGGAATCGAGAGTTCCTGCGATGAGACAGCGGCCTCTGTTGTGAGAAACGGCAGAGAGGTGCTCTCCAATGTGATTTCCTCTCAGATTGCCCTGCACACCCAGTTTGGCGGAGTTGTGCCGGAGATTGCGTCGAGAAAGCACATTGAAAAGATCAATCAGGTGATTGAGCAGGCACTCTCAGATGCAAATGTGACCTTGGATGATATCACCGCGATCGCAGTGACTTACGGACCGGGTCTTGTGGGTGCTCTGCTTGTCGGTGTCGCAGAGGCGAAGGCGATCGCTTATGCGTCCAAAAAACCGCTTGTTGGTGTCCATCACATCGAGGGACATGTGTCTGCAAACTACATTGAGAACCTGGATTTGGAACCACCGTTCGTCTGTCTGATCGTCTCAGGCGGACACACCCATCTGGTGATTGTGAAGGATTACGGGGAGTTTGAGATCATTGGAAGAACGCGCGACGATGCAGCGGGAGAGGCATTTGATAAGGTTGCCCGAGCAGTTGGGCTCGGCTATCCGGGTGGTCCGAAGGTCGATAAGGCGGCAAAAGACGGAAATCCTCATGCGATGGAGTTTCCGCGCGCAAAGGTTGAGGGGTGTCCGTATGATTTCAGTTTCAGCGGAATCAAGTCAGCGGTTCTCAATTACATCAATAAGGCGAAGATGACAGGGGAGGAGATCTGTGTACCGGATCTGGCGGCATCGTTCCAGAATGCGGTTGTTGAGGCTCTTGTCAGCCGTGCTGTGCTTGCAGCAAAGAACTATGGATATGACCGTCTCGCGATTGCAGGAGGAGTTGCGTCCAATTCTGCGCTCAGAACAGCCATGCAGAAAGCCTGCGATAAGGCGGGAATTCATTTTTATCATCCGTCACCGATTTTCTGTACAGATAATGCGGCAATGATCGGCGTTGCAGGTTACTATGAGTACATGAAGGGAACTCGCCACAGCTGGGATCTGAATGCGATTCCGAATCTGAAGCTGGGAGAACGATAAGATTGTAAAACCGTAAGGCTGTAAAATAAAAAGAATGTCTGCTTAAAAGAACACGAGAGAGAAACGAAACGAGAAAAAAACGAAACAGAAATATCAAAATAGAAATATCAAAATAGGAATAAGGAATACTGGGGGAGACAAAGATGCAGGGGACAGCTCAGAGTGTGTGCATGGAGGCGAAGGTAGAGAAAACAGAAAAACAGGTAGGTGCGGTTGTACTTGCCGGTGGGCAGGGAAGGCGGATGCACAGCAAGGTTCAGAAACAGTATCTGCTTTTGGCGGGGCGTCCTCTGATCTGTCATGCACTTGAGGCGTTTGAGAAAAGTTGTGTGGATCAGATTGTGCTTGTTGTCGGTGCAGGTGAGGAGGAGTATGTGCGCCGGGAAATCCTTGCCCCTCTGCATCTGAAAAAGGTCTGTGCGGTCGTTCCGGGTGGAAAAGAGCGCTATCATTCTGTCTATGAGGGCTTAAAGGCGTTAAAAGGCTGTGAGTATGTCTTGATTCATGACGGAGCGCGTCCAATGATTACTGAGCAGATGATTGATCACATCGCTGAGGAGACAGTTGCGTGGAAAGCGTGTGTGGCAGGAATGCCGGTGAAGGATACGATCAAGGTTGCAGATGAGAAGGGGTATGCAGAGGCGACACCGGATCGCTCGAAACTCTGGCAGGTGCAGACCCCTCAGGCGTTTTCCTATGAGCTCGTGCGCGGAGCGTATGATTGCCTGATGCAGGATGAGTCTCTCCAGCAGGGAATTACGGATGATGCGATGGTGGTTGAGAGTTGTACAAAGCAGAAAGTGAAGCTGGTGGCTGGAAGTTATGAGAATTTGAAAGTTACAACACCGGAGGATCTTGTGCTCGCGGAGGCGCTTCTGGCACATCGGAAGAAGGCGGAAGACTAGCAAGCATGTAGAGGGAGAGCAGAGCTAAAAGGACGCTTTTTTCAGTACTTGAAAAAAATGTCAAAAAAGTTTGAAAAAAGTGTTGACAGAATCAAATGTTGGTGGTAGAATCATTAATCGTTGCAGCGCTGAACGGAAACGGATGAGACGAAAGTTCGGAGCGAAAACATTAAAAAATAATTTCAAAAAGCTCTTGACAAACGGAAAAACTTCTGTTAAAATAGCAGAGCACGTTTGAGGAGAGGTATCGAAGTGGTCATAACGAGGCGGTCTTGAAAACCGTTTGTCCGCAAGGGCGCGTGGGTTCGAATCCCACCCTCTCCGCTGGACAGGCAAGAAAGCCTGCCAATTAAATATGATATAACTGATGTTCAGGCATCGGTACTTTGCAGAAGTACCCAAGAGGCTGAAGGGACACCCCTGGAAAGGGTGCAGGTCGTTAATAGCGGCGCGAGGGTTCAAATCCCTCCTTCTGCGCTTCCGATTTTTTAAAGTCGGAAAGTATCTTCAAAAAAGATAAAAAAGCGCTTGACAAAAACAAAGTAGCTTGATATAATATACGAGCTGTTTTGAAAGAGACAAGCAAAAAACAAAACTGAACCTTGAAAATGAAAGATTGAACAGTGTTTAAAACCCTGAAAATTCT
>NZ_CFAHBC010000066.1:0-3963 GCF_983179755.1 Brotaphodocola sp.
GATGGGAATGCGGCGGATCTTGGCCATCAGGCCGCCAAACACAAATGCGCCGATCATGAGCGAGATGACAAATCCGACCAGACTCAGAACTGCGCCGAGAAGTTTCCCACAGATTCCAAGTGCCAGACCGACACATTTGAAAATCAGAACAAGAAATAGAATCGCAAAAATAATGGACATGATTTCTTTTCCTCCTATCCGATCTAACCGATCTAATCTAAGAATAACGAACGGCAATCAATCGAACAAAAATCCATTATTCATTTTCGTTTCCGTCGTTATCTTAATGGATTATATTCTCTTTTTTGAAATTTGTAAATATCGGAATCTGGCGTGTCTCTTGACCTTCACTCTTTTTGTACAGGCGGTGAGAAATCGATATCACGGTTCTGCCATTTGATGCATTTCCGAGTGCATAAAGAACCATATTCTCCGTCTCAGCATCCATATTTGCGGTGATCTCATCGAGAAGAAGGATCTTCGGCTCTGCGACGACTGCTCGTGCAATCGAGAGAAGTTGCCACTGTCCCTGAGAGAAAATTTCTGGGGTACAGATCGTATCAAGACCATGTTCGAGCTGACTGATTGCCTCATCAAGACCGGAAATGTGAATTGCAGTTTGAATCTGATTCTCTGTAATGCTCCGGTCAGAAAGCGTGATTTGATCGCGAACCGTTCCCGGAATCATATGAAACGACTGCTCGACATATCCAAAAATCTTTCTTCTCTCATCGTCTGAGGTCTCAAATGCCGGTTTTCCAAGAATTTTGACCATTCCATCCTGTGGGCGGTAGAGTCCGAGGAGCAATTTGAATATCGTGCTCTTTCCGGCACCAGTTCTTCCAGTGAGTGTCACATGCTCGCCAAAAGCAACTGAGAAGCTAAGTCCGGCTAAGACAGGAGTGTGATTGTCGTAACTGAAATTGACATTCTGAAATTCAATGACGGAATCACTCTCATTCTGATTCTGAACATTGCTTTGAATGTTGTTCTGGGTATTACTCTGGGTACTGTTCTCGCTTCTATTTGTAATTTTATTTGTGTTTTTATTTGTGCTGTCGCTAGCCTTGATGATCATTCTCTCTTTCTGCTGTAAGAACTCGTCAATTCGGCGGACACCAGCAAGTGCAGACTGAAACGTCTGGATCTCCATTCCGAGGCTTTCAATTGGAGAAAATACCTGTGAAATGTAGTTGATCACAGCAACAGAAGTGCCGACAGACATTCCAAAGAAAGACAGAACCCTGGCATTTCCTGATCCGGCAAGAATCATGACGAATGCGGCGATACAGGCATTTAGAAACAGGATTACCGGGGAGTAAACAGCGTCATAGAAATTGGTCTTTTCGATCGAAGCATAACTTTCTCCGATATAATGGTCATATTTTTGCTCCATATAAGGCTCTTTCTGAAGTGTGTGGATCGTTCGGATGCAGCGGATTGTCTCTGGAACGTGGTTGGTTACGCGTCCAACGGCAACTCGGTTTGCAAGCTGGGCGGTGAGCATTTTATTTTGTACCCGTCTTGTAAATCCGTACAGGAGCGGGAACAGAACAATCAAAACCCATGCGAGTCCCTGATTTTTTGACCAGATGACTGCAAAAATACTGATAATCCGACAGGCATCCGCAAACATACTGATAATTCCCGAAGTAAACAGCGTCTCCACGGTGTTTACATCTCCGACGAATCTTGAGACAACGTTTCCTGGGTCCATTCTCATCAGCGTATCTGCTTCAAGGTGATAGACCTTCTCAGAAAGTTCACTGCGGAAAGCGTGTGTGATTTTCTGACCAAATACCGTGAGAAATCCTTCTCGAAAAGATTCCAGAACACCGGTCATGACGATAAAGAAAAAATAAAGTGCAATCATCGAAAAACCAACGATGTTTCCCGATGCAATCTGGTCAATGATCTTTCCAAGGACAAGCGGAGGAATCAGAGAGCTTCCGACGGCACTGATAACAGTGAAAATAATCCCAACAGAGAGCCATTTTTCTCGGATTACTGTCCGGCAGATGATGCCTGATGCATTTTTATTCGTTATTTTCACCTTGAGCCTCCTCCTTTGCCTGAGCCTGATCGAAATACAGCTTTTGATACAAAGGATTATCTTTCATCAGCTGTTCATGCGTACTGCAATCAGCCTGCCTCTGATCCAGCCAGATTACCTGATCCATCTCCGGGAACAGGCGAAGTCTGTGAGAAATCAGGAAAACAATTCGATTTTTACTGAGTTCTTTAAGATGACGGAACACCTGTTCTTCTGTTGTCTGATCCAGAGCGGAAAACGGATCGTCAAGCACAAGAATCGGTCTCCAGTGGCACAATACTCTTGCAAGGGAAAGACGTTCTGACTGACCACCGGAAAGGCGCATACCGCCATTTCCAATCGTGGTGTCCTCTTTCTTTTCCATATTGCGTACTTCCTGATCCATGCAGACAACTTTCAGCCATTTCCAGACATTTTCGTTCTCATCGCCCATCAGGATATTTTCTTTTACACTGTCATCCAGCAATTCCACATCGTGTCCGAGGTATCCGATCATCTGATTTCTGAGCAATTCCGGCATCTTGGAAATCTCTTTTCCTGAATAGGTGATCTCTCCCTGATACGGGTACTCACAAAGCATTATCTTGCCGAGTGTGGATTTTCCACAGGCGACAGGACCGGTAACTCCGATGATTTGACCTGTTTTTGCAGAAAAACAAACCTGTTCAAAAATATTTGATTTTCCATTCGGGTACGCAAATGATACATTCTTCCACTTAAGTTCAGAACTCTTTTGTTCAGAATGGTTTTCTGACGGTCTGGCCAGTTTGGAGGCAGAAATCTCTTTCTCATCTTCCTGATGAGCGGACTCTGCCCGTTCCATATATGGGTGGATTCGATTCCATGAAATCTGCGCTTTGTGCACTGCATTGAACAGTTTTGCAGCTTTTGAAGACTTATCGGAAAGCTTTGTATAACAAGCCAAAAATGTGGTGAAGGATGCAATGCTCCACGCAGTAAAACCGCTTCCAACTATATTTTTTGCACCAAGATACAGAATAAAAATCACACCAGTCGCAGAAATTACTTTATAAATCGGTGGAAGAGTTGCATTCCAGATATTTGCGTGAATTGCGGAGCGCTCATAATCTTTCAAAGTTTTCTCGTAGCTTTCCTGACGCTGTCTCTCACAGCCGAAAACACGGTAGGTCACTGCATTTGAGATGCGATCGAGGGTTACCGTGTTGAGTACACCCATCTCCTCCTTGTAGGAAGCATTCGTCGATTGAATTACACGCTTCATCTTCTCTGCAATCGCATAAGAAATCGGCGGGAAAATCAGGCTGATCAGCGCCAGCTTCCAATCATAAAAGAGCAACATTCCAATGTAACAGCACATCGCAATACCTGTATCGAAAATCTCAGTCGTGAACTTTCTCATTCCCTCTACGCAGTCGTCGACATCTGAAATCGCCTTTGTGATGACATTTCCGATGCCCTCTTCTCCGAGTTCTGCCCGGCTTTTATGGACAAGTGTGCGGTACAAAATCGTTTTCATCCGTCGATTTACGTTGTTCGCAAACCGACGGACATAAAAACGTTTGATGTATCTTGCCAGCTGTACCGAGCCAATCACGCTCACATAGGTAACTGCCAAAAACAGCATACTCCGGAAGGTTGCTTTTCCTGTTAAAATGTTCATCAGACATTCTGCCAGCTGTCCCTCAAACCACGGACCGGCGAGAAGACCAACATTATAAATCAATCCTGAAATGGTTACCGCGAGGAGAATCTTCCACTCCACTCGGAAGTAGTCCATGACTTTATCTGCCCGGATTTTTTTAGTGTTTTGTTTTTGTGGTATTTTTATTTTGTCTTCTTCTGACTTCTTTCTCTTATTTTCTTGTGTTTTTACTTTTTCCATTATTTTCTATCATTTCTGTTTCATCTCATTTTTCTGAAATCCGATA
>NZ_CFAHBC010000067.1:0-3945 GCF_983179755.1 Brotaphodocola sp.
CAAAAATGTAATAAAAGCGTAATAAAAGAAAAATTTTATTCACAAAATTTCGCTGGTTTTACCCGAAAAAATTTATATGTCCTGTACAAAATTCAAAAAGTATGCGAAAAACTGGGTGTCAGATGTGACAAAAGTATGAAAGAGTTATTGACATTTTATTAAGCGCCAACTACAATAGCGGAAGTCACGTTGCTGATGGAAGATCTGCGCGCTCACTGTGCAGATCGGCAGGAGTAGTCGATCTTGCTACGAGCTACAAGATTGTTACAGGATTGCTACAAGAGCCAGAGAGAAGAATCATGAGAAATGATACGAACTGATCATGAAAACAAAATAAGAGTGAACAAAAAACAGAACAGTAACGCGAAGTTACCAGGAAACAGGCGATTTTGAAAATTCATGTTTTGTATCCCACTTTTTATTAGCAAAACGCAATGGGATCGCCTCCACGTTCCGGAACGGATTTCAAAAATCAAAATCCCGAAAACCAGATTTTGAGAACGGACCGGAAAGATCGAAGAGAGGAGTATTGTATGCTTGCAATATGCTCATTTCTTCAGTCGGTTTATCAGCTTGTCCGGACGCTGACAGTAAAGAGCGTCAATGTGACAAAGCAGATGTACCGCTCACGCGCCATCTTGATGACGGGAAGCGTGGTGGTTGCAGTGCTGACCTTTGCTTCAGCCGGATTTGCAGGAGGAGGGCGAAATGCTCTGACTGCATATGCGGAGACTTCTTCTGAGGAGGAAAGTCTGAAAGAGACAGAAGAGATCGAGGAAAAGATCGGAGAGGCAGAAGTGGCACAGACTGAGGAAGTTGTACTGCTTACGGAAGCAAAAATACCATTTCATCTTGCGGGTCATGATACCGAAGAGGTAAAGAGTGGACAGCTGTTGGCGGGAAGTACGCTGGCAAAGAATGTGCAGGAAGAACTTGATGCACGGCAGTTGAGGGAAGAAGCCGTGGAAGAGACGAAAGAGGAGATTCGCCGGATAGAGGAGGAACGAAGAAGACAGGAAGAGGAAGAAGCCAGAAGAAGAGCGGAGGAAGAACGGAAACGTCAGGAGGCAGAGGCAAAGATGGCAGCGGCCGTGGTGTCTTACACACCCGAGGACTTGACGGTTCTTCAGAGGATTGTTCAGGCGGAAGCCGGCGGATGTGACATGAAGGGACGAATTCTGGTTGCCAATGTGGTGATCAATCGCGTTTTGAATAAGTCCTTTCCGGCGAGCATCACCGGTGTGGTCTATCAGAAGTCGCAGTTTTCACCGGTGATTGATGGAAGCATCAATCGCTGTAAGGTGACGGAAGCCACGGTGGAAGCGGTGGATCGCGCACTTGCGGGGGAGGATTACTCGCAGGGAGCTCTCTACTTTATGAATCGAAAACTTTCCCAAAACGGAAACGTCCGATGGTTTGACGGATCACTTCACTATCTGTTCGAGCATGGGGGACATGAATTTTTTAAATAAAAGTTTCCTGATAGCGCGGTGCTTTTAGGGAAAATGAAAAGGAACTGCTACCTGAAAAAATCGGGCGCAGTTCTTTTTTGTATGACTATGAGACTGTGAGAGGAACCTGTTTTTTCGCCTTGCCTTTTTTACTGTGAGATGGCATAATAAGAGGGTTGTAAAAAAGAAAGATTGAGGAAGCTGTGTGTCTGAGAGTTGAGAGGGCGGATCTGATGGACGGATCAGGACTGACCAGGTGGACAAGGCAAGTGCACAGTGACAGGAGAAAGATAGAACTATGGAAAAAAACATTCAACACGTTTTATTTGACTTGGATGGAACTTTGACGGATTCCGCGAGAGGAATCATGAATGCGATTGAATATTCCCTGCATACTTACGGGATTACCGTGACGGATCGCAGTACTTTGCGCCCGTTTATCGGACCGCCGTTAGCGGAGAGCATGAGAAAATATTATGGATTTGGCGTGGAGCAGTCTCTCGAGGCGGTAGAGCGTTTCCGCGAGTATTATGACGGAAAAGGTGGTTTGTTCGAGAATGACGTCTATGAGGGAATTCCGGAGCTTTTAGATGAGCTGAGAAGTGCAGGGTATCATCTGTATCTGGCAACCTCGAAGCCGGAGAAGACCGCAAGGCGAATCCTTGAACATTTTGATCTTGCGCGCCGGTTTGATTTTATCGGCGGAGCGACTCTTGATGAGAGCAGAGAGAAGAAGGGTGATGTGATCTGCTATGTGCTTGAAACCTGCGGGATCACCGATAAGAGCCAGGTTGTGATGGTTGGAGACCGAAGCAATGATATCGTTGGTGCAAAGGAGAATGGATTGAAGAGCATCGGTGTGCTCTACGGGTATGGAAGCCGGGAAGAACTTCTTGGTGCCGGAGCGGATGTGCTTGCACAGACACCGGCAGATGTGAAAACGATCGTAGAGGAGTTCTGATTTCGGAAAAACGGCATCGCCGTCAGTAGAAGATTCTGCTGATTGGCGGTGCCGTTTGTTGTTGTAGGATAGGAACTTGCGTCCTACCCGTATTTCTTGTGCAGGATATAGATAAATTAATTTATCGTGCGAAAATGAGAAAATTACTTCTTGGAGTACTTCTCCTCACAGTACAGGCAACGATAAGTCTCGGTCTTCTCATCGGTCAGACAGAAGATGTGAGGCAGTTCCTGCTCGATCGAGGTGATACAGCGCGGGTTCTTGCACTGGATGACATTGACGATCTTCTTCGGCAGAGTCAGAGCGCGCTTCTCCACGATCTTGTTGTCACGGATGATATTGACTGTGATGTTGTGATCGATGTAGCCGAGAACGTCGAGATCAACGTGCTCGATCGGTCCCTCGATCTTGATGATGTCCTTGCGACCCATCTTGTTGCTTCGTGCATTCTTGATGATTGCAACCTGACAGTCGAGCTTGTCAAGACCCAGATGATAGTAGATATCCAGACTCTTTCCAGCCTGAATGTGATCCAGAACAACGCCCTCGCTTAATCCACTGATGTTCAGCATGGTTTCTCCACCTCCAATAATGTCATGATGAGTGCCATACGCACATAAACTCCATATTGAACCTGCTTGAAGTAAGCAGCTCTCGGATCGTCATCTACTTCTGTGGAGATCTCATTGACTCTCGGAAGCGGATGAAGCACGTACATATCCGGTTTTGCAAGTTTCATCTTATCCTTGTTCAGGATATAGCAATCCTTTAAGCGGATGTAATCCTCCTCATTGAAGAAACGCTCCTTCTGAACGCGGGTCATGTAGAGGATATCAAGCTCCGGCATTGCCTCGTCGAGGTTGTCGACCTCCTTAAACGGAATGTTGTTGGCGCGAAGCACATCGTCGCGGATATACTCCGGAACTCTCAGCTCATCCGGGGAGATCAGGACGAAGCGGATATTCGGGTAGCGAACCATTGCTTCGATCAGAGAGTGAACGGTACGACCGAATTTCAGATCTCCGCAGAGACCGATCGTCAGGTTTTCGAGATGTCCCTTTAAGGAGCGGATTGTCATCAGATCCGTCAGGGTCTGGGTCGGATGCTGGTGACCGCCATCGCCTGCGTTGATGACCGGGATGCGGGACTTCATCGAAGCGACAAGCGGAGCCCCCTCTTTCGGATGGCGCATTGCCACGATATCTGCGTAACAGGAGATGACACGGATTGTGTCGGAAACGCTTTCTCCCTTTGATGCCGAGCTGGAATCAGCTGAAGAAAAACCAAGTACGCTTCCCCCGAGATTCAGCATTGCGGATTCAAAACTGAGGCGGGTTCTTGTACTTGGTTCATAAAATAATGTCGCTAATTTTTTACCATCACATACATGAGCGTATTTCGGAAAATTCTGCTCAATGTCGGAAGCCAGTGTTAAAAGCTGGTCGATCTCTTCCACTGAGAAATCCAATGGGTTTAACATGTGTCTCATCGCGTATCTCCTTTGGTTTTGTCATTTGGTTCGTGACATATTAT
>NZ_CFAHBC010000068.1:0-3860 GCF_983179755.1 Brotaphodocola sp.
ACCTTAATTTTACCACAAATGGATGCTCTTTTTTATTCACTTAACAAGTGAAAAGCAATATGCAATTAAAATACAGTAACTATGTGGCTTTCAGCCACAATCACGGCTTTGCCGTGAATAATTCAGGATTAATAGGCAAATTTATTAATGCGCAATTAACATTTCTCATCAAAACTTTCCACCTCGACCTCCGTGAGTCGAACCGGAAGCCGATCTGTGCGTACTGCTTCCATGCATAGTACCACTACTACTGTTATGTGCGCCACCTCCGGATGTTTTGCTATCCTTCGGTTTTGCGGTGCGCGCGATTGTGTGATAGAGAAAGAGATCACGACTTGCATTCAAATGAAAACTGCCTTTTTTTACATAGCTGTTTGCAGTCGCCTGCGGGCGAACCGTCTTCATTCCACTAACCATACTGCCAACAACTACTCCGGCAAGTCCCGCCCCAATCAAAATAGAAAGAGGAATCCACATCACCGGCATTTTCTCTTCGGAAAAATCTTCATTATCATAAGGATTTCCATTTCTCGCACGCGTGATAAAATCATCACACAGAGAAGCATATGTCTCAAAAGCCTGCGCATAGTCTCCATCTGCAAGATCCAGTGTCATCGCTTCCCCTATGTATTCAATTCCTGCATCTGTAAACGCAGTAATCCCAAACCCATGTGTATCAATGTACCAATCACGATCTTCCATGCTGATGAGAAGCAAAATCCCATCTTTTTCTTTTCCATAACCAAACTTGCAAGATTCATAGATATTCTCTGCATAATCTGACACACGATCATATCCACCCAGATCCGGAGTCACCACAAGCGTCACATCCATCTTCTGACGAATACTGATTTCATCCAAGCGTTCCTGAAGATCATACTCTTCCGCTTTCGTGAGAACTCCTGCCAGATCACTGACTCGATCGTACTCATCCGCAAATCCCCCCTTGGCAAAAGCTGACATCACCATCAAACCACAATATATCAGGCAGACAAGGAGCATCCACAGAAACAGGCGTAATCGCTTTAATTTTTTCTTTTTCATCATTCTATTCCGCTCTCCCTCCCTGCTTAAATTCCAACCAGATGCAACAGGTAAACTCCTCCATAAGTGAGAACACTGAACACAGCCGTTAACCCCAGCATCCATTTCACAGCAACCGATTTATCAACTGGAAGATCTCCGACAAATTTTCCGGTCTGACCATTCATCGCAAACGTATATTTCTTTCCATTCCAAGTTGTATTCAAAAGCCACACTGGATACAGCGCATACTTTGCCTTTCCACCATGAAGCTGAATCCTGCTGTTCTCCGGCATAACTGTGGCATATCCCTGCACCGTATTCCGAAATGCCTCCTCTGTGGAACGTCTTACACGCGTATTTGCCCGCTCAATGCTCTCTTCTGCTGTCACATCATGCTTATCCGCCAAATATCCCGCCAGATAAGCTGTCTGAAAATCTACTGCCTGCGAACAATCATACGGCTCGATGGATTCCATCAGTTCATCCGCCATCTTGGCAGAACCATCCACAGGAACATTTTCAAATGCCACCTTGCCTTCCCGATGAAGCAGAAAATACCTCGTCTCTGTATAATAATAATTCCGATCACTCCAACTGCGCACCTTTGTCGCCCGATAGCGCACCTGAGCATCCGCATCTGTGTCAAAAAGCCAGAACGGAACATAAATTCCCTTGATTTCCTCAATGTGATTCTGATCTTTAAAAATCTTGGGTAAAAGACGCTTTCCAGTCAAATATCGGTTAAGAGCCTGCTTCGCTGACTTCTTGTCCAGTTTAAACGGAATCACCAGATCAGGCTTTAGAGTTCCGGAAAACTGATCCATCATCACGATCGGCGTCCCGCAAAATGGACAGGCTGTCGCACCCGTATTAACGTCTGCGATGATTTCTCCCCCACAGGAGTTACAGATAAATGATCGAAGACCTTCCGTTTCACCTGCTTCCCATTTTTTTCCGGCAGTCGTCTCCCATTTCATCTGGTCCGGTTGTTCCTTCTGCAATTCTGCATCATAATTTTGAAGCGTCTCCATCTCAAATTCCGTGTCACAGAACGGACACTTCATTTTTTGAACAGTACTGTCAAACGCAAGCGATCCCCCGCAACAAGGACATTTATATTCCTGCATTGTCGGCATATCCTCATCACCTCACTTTTCTCATGCTTCCCATGAGCTATGAGCTCATCCTCTGTATCCTGCATATATATCTATATATTATCTATATATCCATGTTCATATATCGCTTAGTACCACTCATCTTCACATTTCACAATTCGCACAATACACGAACAATCGGCAATTATGATTTAAACTCAATCATCCGAGATACGGATTCTTTGCCCCACAGTTTGAACAGAATTTTCCCTTATTCACAGCTCCGCACGAACAAGTCCAGCTCTCATCGACCGGTCTCGGTGAACCGCACTCTGAGCAAAATTTACCCGTTGCAATCGCTCCGCATTTGCATTTCCATGAACCGATCTTCACCGGCTCCGGTCTCTTCGCTCCACATTCCGAACAAAACTTTCCGGTTGCCATTGCGCCACAGCTGCATTTCCATGCATCTCCATTCTCCGATGCTCCCACCTGTGAAGATGTCTGTAAAGCTGCTCCTGTACCACTCATTTCATTCAGCGCACCAAGTCCGGCATCCTTAGCACCTGCCATCTGCTGATTCATCCTCTGTTGATTGAGCATCTGTTGGTTCATCTGGTTCTGGACCCCCATATTATAAAGGTTCTGAGCCGAGGCAAATCCGCCCTGCGCCCCCATTCCAGTCATTCCCATGCCCATAAATCCTGTCATCGCACCAGCAGAATTCCCTGCCGCAGTCTGCATGGCATCTGCGGTCGCATTCGTCATGCGTCCTGCCATCATGAATGGATTCGCACCGACACTCGCCGCATCCTCCATCTCATTAATTTTCTTCAGATCTTCTTCCGTGAGAGTGATCGGATTCAACGCAATCTTCTCAACCGAAATCCCTCGATTCTCGATCCATTCCTGCTTTAAGGCATTGTTCATCGCTGCTTTAAGCGCATTTGCCTTTGCCGGAATCTGCGCCGGACGAAGCTCCTGCTCTGCCAACTCTCCAAAAGCCGGCTGTAAGGCATCAATAAACTCTGCTTTCAGCTGAGCGTCAATCTGGTCTCGCGTAAACTCATATTCCACATTTCCGCAAAGTCTCGTATAAAACCGCAATGGGTCAGAAATCACATAGGTGTAGACGCCATTACAGCGAACCTGTACGGTACGGCTGATCCCAATTCGCTTATTGACGACCTCAAACATAATCGGACTCGGCGTGCCAAACTTATTGTCAATGATCTCTTTCGTATTGAAATAATACACGCGCTGGTCTTTGCCTGTATCTCCGCCGTAAGTGAAACGCTTTCCAATTGTCTTAAACGTCGCCTTGATGCCCTCTCCAAGACCTCCAACAAAAACAGATGGCTCTGTGGACGTATCGTATGTAAATTCACCCGGCTCTGCGCAGACCTCCACGATCTTGCCCTGTTCCACAATGATCATACACTGACCATCTGCCACTGCAATCCCGGAACCATTGGAAATAATGTTATCATTTCCTCTCGTATTAGAAGAACGTCTCCCCGTTCGCTTCTGACCTCTTCTCATCAAAACATCATTTGGCAGAGCATCGCAATAGAAAAATTCCTTCCACTGATCCGCAAGTGTACCACCCAGTGCCCCAATTCCTGCTCGAATAAGTCCCATACTTCCGTTTCCTTTCGCAATGTATTTTGCAATTCACAAATAAATAACTAAAACTTCCCACACCGGTACGGTGTGTTGAACCTTGAAAATTCAATATTT